>JBFMFP010000004.1:0-43982 GCA_040751885.1 Nanobdellota archaeon | reverse complement strand
AAGTGGCTTTGCCCCTTATCAACCCCATGCTGCGCTAAGATGCACATTTTTGCTTTGTGGCGGAGTGTAACGTAGCCACTTCGCCTCTCAGATGGCGTGACATCTGCGCCGAAGCGTAGCGTAGGCTTCGTCTTTCAGATGACGTGACATCTGCGTGACATCTGTGCCGAAGGCTTCGCCTCCCAAGTGGCGTGACACTTGCGCAAGAGCACAGGCCCGTTTAATGATATTTTCCTGGTTTCTTTATTAAATTTTTGGAATTGTTGTAGAGACAATTTGTTACTTGCAATTTTTTGAAGAAGTATTTAAATGGTTGAAAGATAAAAATAAAAAAACAAAAAAGAAGGTAATGGAAGGATTATAGAGAGTTTTGAGCTCTATCTTGTGCTCTCTTGCGAATTTAATCTTGGTTTTGCTTTTTCGCTGGAATAAAGGTGAAGCAAAATATTTTGTGACAAAATTTATTAAGTTGGAACTATTTGGAAAACAAATGAAAGAGAGGCTTTCAAGATATAACCAAAAATTCAATTTTATCTGCGAAAAATTAGAAAAAATTCCTGCAAAACCTTCAGGTTTGGTTATAGACGCTACTCTTTATGCTGTGCAAGTATCCATTGACGCTGCTATGGATATCGTTGCAATGCTTGTAAAGGATTTAGGTGAAGAAGTAAGTGACGACTATCACAACCTTGGTATTCTTCAAGAGAAGAAAATTTTGAGCCAAAAGGAAGCTGATATTCTAAAAAGATACAATGGGCTTCGTAATGCAATAGTCCATAAGTACAATAAATTTGAAGAGAAAGAAGTTACAGAGCATATCGGAGAAATCAAAAATAATTTGTATGCCTTTCTGGAAAAAGTTGAAAATGCCGTTAAAAAAATCTTTGCGGGAAATAAAGAAGGATTTGGAAAACTTCAGGGAATATGAAGTTGTTGTTTACGGCAGTTATGCCAAAAGGGAGTTAACTTCACGTTCTGATATTGATATAGCTGTAATAACACGAAAGAAAAGGCCGGAAGAAAATACGAAAATTTGGCGGCAGATGCTGGGTAAGGCGCCACAGGAGTACGATGTGAAAATGTTTGAACTTCTGCCTTTGGAAATTAAAATTTCTTTAATTGGAAATTATAAAGTAATTTATGGTGATGCGCTGGAAATTTCTGAATATTTTTATCACTTCCGTAAGCTGTGGAAAGACGTCAGCAAAAGGTATTATGAGAATAAAATTAGCCGTGTAAAAGAAAAACTGAAACTTCTTAGAAGGGCAAGGCAGGCAGGTTTTTAGTTGTATTTTTTTTTGACGAAATAGCAGATTTGACAAAAATAAGAAAAATAAAAAAACAAAAAAGAAGGTTATGCGGCCCCTTCACGAATAGGGCAGGCTTTCTGGTTGTGATTTTGATTAAAGAGAATTACTGCCAAAAGTAAAATTAAGGAATAACAGAGCAACATTTATCAAAGAAAAACAAAATTTTAGCAAACTATGGATATCTATGAACCGGCTGAAGACTCTTATCTGCTGCAGAAATTTGTCAGAAAGTATGCTTCCGGCCGGGTGCTTGATTTAGGTACAGGCTCGGGGATACAAGCCTTAACTGCAGCTGGGAATTCCCAAGTAAAAGAAGTGATAGCTGCAGACACTAATGAAACAGCAGTAGCACAGTTGCAGGAAAAAATTAAGAAAAATAGGCTTAAAAAAATTAAAACTAAAACCAAAGCTGAAACAAAAATTAAAACTAAAACAAAAATTAAAGCAAAAACTAGAAAAATCAAAATAATAAAAGTAATCAAGAGTAATCTGTTTGAGAAAATTACCGGGAAATTTGATACAATTATATTTAATCCGCCCTATCTGCCGCAGGATTCAGGGATAGAAGATGCTGCTTTGTACGGGGGGAAAAAAGGGTGGGAGCTTTCTGAACAGTTTTTTGCCCGCGTTTCTAAATATCTGTCTTCCGAAGGAATCATTCTGTTTTTATTTTCCTCGTTGACTGACAAAAAAAAGATAGAAGAAATAATCTTCCGTAATCTTCTGCGGTTCCGGCAGTTAGGTGCAGAGAAAATTGCTTTTGAAGAATTGTTTGTTTACGAGGTGTGCAAAACTTCTCTGTTGATAGCTTTAGAGGGAAAGGGCATTACTGGTATAAGCTATTTTACACACGGGAAGAGAGGCGACATCTTCACCGGAAGGAAGAAAAAGATTAAAGTCGCTATTAAAGTGAAGCGAAAAGAAAGCAAAGCTGTAGAAAGAATTCAAAACGAAGCCGGATGGTTAAAAGTTCTTAATAAAAAAGGAATAGGTCCCAGACTGTTATTTTATGGTCGTGATTTTTTGGTTTATAAGTTTGTGGATGGAGATTTTATTTTGGATTGGACAAAAGATGACGTGAGAGTAAAAGAAAGTGAAAAAAATAAGAGCACAAAAAAAGAAAAGAAAGCAAAAGAAGACAAAAAAGATAAAAAAAATAAAAAAGAGAATAAGACTAAAGAAATAAAAAAAATGCTCGTTAATGTTTTAAAGCAGTGTTTTACATTGGACTTATTAAAAGTAAATAAAGAAGAGATGCATCATCCCTATAAGCATGTCCTAATTAATAAAAAAAATATTCCTGTTTTGATAGATTTTGAGCGTTGCCATAAGACAAGCAGGCCGCAGAATGTTACCCAGTTTGTAGAATTCATCTGCAGGCGTGAGCAAGAGCTGAAAAAAAAGAATATTTTGATTGCTGTTTCCCGGCTGCGGGCCGCTGCCAAAAAATACAAAAACAAAATCAATGAAAAAAATTTTAAACAGATTGAGCAGGAAATAGGCACTTAGCACCAGAAAATAACACCGCAACAAAACACCACAACAAATAACACTAACAGGCAACACTAATAGAATGTCTGCGATAATAAAATGCCAACTATATCATTATGCATGGTTGTCAAGAACGAAGAAGGGTTCTTAGAGCAGTGCCTCAGTTCAGTAAAAGATTTTGTAGATGAAATAATCATCGTTGATACCGGCTCAACCGATAAGACTAAAGAGATAGCTTCTAAATTTACTAACAAGATTTACGATTTCAAATGGTGTGATGATTTTTCTGCTGCCCGAAACGAGAGTTTGAAACATGCAACCGGTGACTGGATCTTGGTGCTGGATGCGGATGAGACAATTTCAAAGGAAGATTGCAAGCAGATAAAGAAATTAATAGAAAAAAATGTTGAGAAAAATTCTGTAGGTCCTGTTAAAAACGGAAATATCGTTGGTTACGTTCTGCAGCAGCGCAATTACATCAGGAAGAAAGAAGATTTAAACTATGGCTCTGTGGGAGGAATTGAAGTGAAAGAAGCTCTTCAGAGTAAGGAAGGATTTATTTCTTCACAAGGGGATAAATATGAGGAAAGCAAAAATACTGCCGGATGGTTTTCTACGCCGATAGTCCGCATTTTCCCCAACAACAACAGCAGCAACAGCAACAACAATAACAATAACAACAGTAATAACAAAAATCCTTCTTTTTTTGGAGTGGTGCATGAAGATGTTTCTCCTTCCCTCAATGGAAAAATTGTTTTTACTGACATTCCCTTTCATCATTTTGGCAAATTAGATTTAAGCGCTTGGAAAAAGAAATGGGGAATATATGAGCAGCTGGCAGAAAAAAAAGCTGCTGAAGAGAAAGACTATTATGCTTACTTTGAACTGGGAAGGCAGTATTTGGAAAACAGGAAGATAGAATCGGCTAAGGAAATGTTTCTTAAGTCTATTTCTTTGAAGGATGATTTTTGGATTACCTGGTTTAATCTAGGGGGCATTTATCTTCTTGAAAATAAGCTGGATTTGGCTGCAGAGTATCTTGAGAATGCCAAAAAGCTTAATCCGCAGGCTGTGCAGGTTTATTCTAATCTGGGTGTTGTTTACGCTAAGAAAAGAGAATTCAAAAAAGCAATTAACAGCTTCCTTGCCGGCTTGGAGCTTAATCCCCACCAGCCGGGCGTATACAAAAACATGGCTATGTGTTATAATGATATGGGTGATAAAGAAAGGGCAATGAAAGCATATAGGATGTTTGTGGAAAAGAGCGGGTATTAAACTTCTCGTAAATGCCTCAGCTCAGCTCACATTTTTGGCCAAGGCAGCGGCATTCTCCTTACTTGCACATTCTCCTTACTTGCAGGGGCGCTGAAGCGTCAATAAAATTCTGTCTCATCCCGGCAATGGATCCCTTTCTTCAGTTCAACCGGCCGCCAGTTGTCTGTGATTAATTTTGCTTCCAGCCATTTTGCCAATTCCTGAGGGTTGCCTATTGTTGCTGACAGCCCGATTAACTGCGGGTTTACGAGCATTTTCAGCAGTGTGATGACAATTTCCAAAGTAGGTCCCCGCGCAGGGTCATTAAGCAGGTGGATTTCATCTATAATTACTACTTTAACTTCCCCCAGCCAGGAGACTTTGTGCCTTAGCAGGCTGTCCAGCTTTTCTGTTGTTAAAATAAGCAGATCGTAACTGGCGAGATAAGCGGATTCAGAATCTATGTCCCCGGTGGAAAGAATTACTTTATGGTTAGTTCCTTCCAGCAGCCTGTGGAACTCTTCATATTTCTCTTTAGCGAGGGCTTTTAAGGGCACGACATAAAGGGCTTTTCCTTTATCTGATAGTTCTACTTTACTTGATATCTGTGATTCCTTATCTAGCAATCTTGATTCTTTATCTAACCATCTTTTGTCTAACAATCTTTTATCTAACACATTGCATATGGCCATGGTAGCAATTAAGGTTTTGCCGGATGCCGTGGGAGCGCAGGCAAGAATAGAACTGCCTTCCAGCAGGCCGGCATGTACGGCTTTTTCCTGTATAGGTGAGAGCTGGCTGAACTTGGCATAGTGCTTTTTGAAATAGTCCGGCAGGGGAAGTTTTTGGAATTCCATATTTTTCCTGTAGGTGTGCCTTTATATATAATAATTCTGCAAAGTAAAAGCCTCTATATATAATAGCAAGCCCCATTATACCTGCAAAGTAAAATACTAGCACAAAGTAGAGTACTAGCTCTGGCCCCGGGTTGCTTGAATTTAGAAGAAAATGGAACCAAGTTCTGTACTGGTGTTTTATCATTTTAAAATGATGAAGCCGTAAAAGTTGAAAATTTTGCAGTTTTACGGGTTGTGTTATGAAGGCCAATTATTTCAGCCCAAAATCTTACGAAAGGCTTATAAATTGACTTTTGGTAGTTGGTGGTTAGTAGTTTAGTAAATAGGCTTTAGCCATCTATGGGATCGAAAAAGCTTACAAAGCGTTGGCTTTTCGGAATTCTTGTTGATGGAGCAAATGTCTGTGTTGCTAAATACTGCCTAAATTAAGCTTACTCAGGCTTAAATTTAGAGGAAATAGATGGCTTGAAAGAAGTTTAAATGGAAATCGAGACGTTAAGAGCGTTACAAAAAAAACGTTAAGAAATGTAGTAAATTAAACGAAAATAAAAACAACAAAGATAACAAAGACATATTCAAACACGGAGGTGTGTTTTAGAAAATGGAAGTAAAAAAGATGGTAAAGCGCCTTTTTGCTGTTGGTGCAGGTATTACAATGCTTGGAGCAACAGTGATGAGTGCGACAGCTGCAGATTTGAGTAAATATCCCGATATGTTTGTGGATTCACAAAAGGGAGTATTTAACGGTCTTTTCGTTGTTGGGGAGAATGCAGCTCCAATTGACAACTTGGCAATGACTGACATTGCTGTAAGTATGAAGTATCCTAAACCGGCGGCAACAGCAACAGTTACTGTTGAAGGAGATGCCTGGAAAGTAGGAACCTCAACGAAATCGTTGGAAATGAGTAACACCAACTCTACACCAGAAGGTGAGCAGATTTACGACATTGAGCAGTGGATCGGAAAGGATGAGTTGAAAGCTTTGGCTGACGGAACTTATTCAACCAATGAAGGAAAGTATGCTTTTACCCAGTACCTGTACTTTGACGTGAAGAATAGCAACCAAAACGAAATTGTTGCTTACCGGGAAAATGACGATGATGTTACTGACGTCTTTTTCTTTGTGAAAAGCAGCGGGAACATCGGTGAATATAGAATAGAATTTTCATCCTCGCCGGAAAGTACCGTTCAGGACACAGCTGGTTCAACAAGTACAACTGGAACAGTATTAGATGACTTTGAAGACACTAAAATTAACTTTTTGGGAAAACAATACGACATCGTCCTGGCAAGAAGGCCGCAAAGTACACCGGAAGACAGCATTAAGTTGACTTTAATGGGCGGAGCTGTCAGCGGCAGTTTGCGGGAAGGAGAAAGCGAAACTTACGAGCTTAACGGCAATAGTTACGAAGTGAGTTTGATTTACACTGACTCTACTTATGCCAAGTTTACAGTAAATGGGGAGTCAACTAGCAAGTTGCAGGTAGGAGAAACTTACAAGTTGTCTGATGGCAAGGAAGTAGGTGTAAGTGAAATACTTTACCAAAGCTATGCTGGTGGTGTGCACAGTGCTAAATTCTTCTTAGGAGCAACTAAGATGGAATTAAGAGATAACGACATTACCAATACTGCTGGTGGCACGGAAATGTCCATTGGCGCTGAAACTATCGACGGCGCAGATGTCATCATTACCGGTTCAGATGATAACACTACTTTTAGGTTAATATCTATCCGTGTGAATATGACTGCTCAGGATGACTACTTTGTAGGAAAAGATGGAAAGTTAAGCGCAGCCATTACTGCTGCCGGTGACGAGAATGAGGTATTGTTTACCAACAACTGGGACATTGAGTACAAAGGGCTTGCAGATGTAGAAACGCACGAAATTAAAGTATACTCCACAACTGACAGAAAGTACCAACTGCAATTTTATGATGGAGATAATAAGCAAGTGCAAATGCCTTTGTTCTATGCGGTTGACAACACTAACATAACCATGACTGAAGATGCCACTGATAAAGAAGTAATCATCAACGAAGCAATGAACATTTCCAAAAATGATTACTTTGTTGTTACTCAGGGAACAGCTTCAGACGGTACCGCCAAGACTTATGTCTTGCAATACAAGGGAGCAGATAAGTCTACAGCAACCAGCCCGAAGATTCAGTTTAAGAATTTGGGCAGTTCAGAGACTTTAGAATATGCGGTAGGTACGGCTACAGATAACTCAGCTACAGCTACGATTAAGCTGGGAGGCTACTCCTGGAGCGTTTACAACAAGTCAAGTAAAGAAAGTTCTGACTTTACTATCGGTGTAGACTTAAGCGGCTCAACATTTGCTGATATAGGAACAGCTGCAAATGAGGTAGATATCATTGATGCCTATGGGTTGCAAATAGACTTTGGTGGTGTCTTTGGTTACAGTTCCAGTAATGGTGGCCAAGTATTACAGCCTTTGTCAACGAACGTAACTTCTTTACAAATGAACTTTACAACGCCAAATGGCGATGACTTTGGGGACCAAAATCCACCGACAATTCAGTTCCAGGCGGATGCTACAACCACGAATGAAGTAACTGGCAGCGATTTTAACATCGATGCTGGAACGGGTGACGTTTCCCTGACTCCTGAGGGAGAGGAAAACATTGGCTATGGTTACACCACAATGGGTGCTAAGTGGACTTACAAGTCACCAAGCGGTTCTCCGAACGAGTTCATCTTGGAGTACCCGAAAACACAAAGATTGCCGCAAGTGTATGTAACCAGCGGTGCAGTAACTTCAAGCACGTCCTCAACAGGAGATTTGACACAAGTTACCATAGTTGATGCAACCAAGCTGGACAGTGAAATTGCTGATGTGAAAGCACAAAACCTGATTGTTGTAGGCGGACCATGTGTAAACACAGTTGCAGCGGAATTGTTGGGCAGCCCTACAGACTGTACTGAAGGCTTTACACCGGGCAAAGCAAGAATCAAGTTATGGGAGCATGCTAACGGCAATGTAGCTATGTTGGTAGCAGGTTACAGCGGTGCAGATACCAGGTTAGCTGGTAAAGTAATCGCACACAGGTACAAGGAGCTTTCAGGAACTGAAGTTGAAGTTGAAGGTACCACTTACAGCGATGCAACCATCGGCGCACCAACTGTAAAAGAAGAAGCTGCAGAAACGCCAGCTGCTGAATAAGAAGAAGCTTAAACAGCTTTTTTCTTTTTTTTCTTTTTTCAACTTTTTCTCGATTAAAGTTATAATTTACTTTAATGCATTTATAACAAAGAAAGATACTATATTTACCAACAAAGAAAGATTTTATAAATTAGATAGGTATTCCTATAATTAGCCATGGAGAAGCTAATTACGGAGAAATATGGGTTCTATATCTCTTTAGGGTTTTTTTTTATTTTACTGCTGCTTTCTTTTATTATAATAAAGCCTCTGCTGCTGGCTATACTTTTTGGCGCTCTGCTTGCTTACGTCTCTTACCCTGTTAAAAAAGCAGTTTCGGAAAAGATAAAAAATGAAACAATATCCTCTTTAGTGGTCTGCTTTTTGTTTTTTCTGATTCTCATTATCCCGGCAGTTTTTCTG
The DNA here is from genome assembly GCA_040751885.1 of Nanobdellota archaeon. Lineage (GTDB taxonomy): Archaea > Nanobdellota > Nanobdellia > Woesearchaeales > GW2011-AR9 > JBFMFP01. The sequence goes on along the minus strand of JBFMFP010000004.1, from coordinate 35,484 downwards.
GCGAAAGCGTTGATGCAGGAATCCTATGTTCTTTATCTTTTGATTAAGCAGAAGTCGGCAGTAGGCTTGTTTCAGAGCTGTGGGAATGCCTTCTGCAGTGCGGTTAAGAATTTTGCACGGAATGAGTTTGTCCATTCACAGGTTAAAACTGTTGTGGAATCAGCTACTAATTGGATAATCAGCAAGGGCTCTTCTTTTTTAGTCAGCCTGCCGCGGATTTTGCTGAATTTGTTTATTATTTTCTTTGCTATGTTCTATTTTTTGAAAGACGGCAGGAAGCTCTTGGCCAGTATAGAGAAATATTCTATCATTAACCAAAAGAAGTATTCTTATCTCCTCACCCGGCTGAAAGAGATTTTGCATGGCCTGATTTATGGGTACATTCTTATGGCAGCAGTACAGGGTGCTTTAGGAGCACTGGGATTTTATCTCTTTGGAGTTTCATCGCCATTGCTCTGGGGGATAGTGATGGCTTTCCTGGCTTTGATACCGGTATTGGGAACAGGGCTGGTCTGGGTTCCTGCTTCAGCTATCTTGTTTTTAGAGGGTTTGTTTCAGGATTCAACTATGATGATGCTTAAAGGTGCAGGATTGTTTGTGTATTCACTTATTTTTGTCAGCAGCTTAGACAACATCCTGCGGCCAAAATTGATGGGCGGGAAAGCTAAAGTTCATACCGGGATTATCATGGGAGGCCTTTTTGGAGGCATCTTAGTTCTGGGGCCGCTGGGGATAATCATTGGCCCTTTGGTATTGGCTCTGACCATTGAGATAATTAATGTTTATCTTTTAAAAGAAGAGAAAAGAGAAGAAGACGGTTGAGTAAGGGTAAGTAATTACCTCCCCTGTGCAGTAAGTAATTATCTCCTCTGTGCATATTCAATTAACTTCTTTAAATAATCTTCCAGCTGGAGCTGCAGAGGGATGTGGCGGAGGACAAAATTGTTGCCTAAGTTTATGGAATAAGTCTTAAAGAGCTTGTCAAAGGGATCCTGATGGGAGGAAGTATTAATGATGTTTATATATTCTATTGATTCCTTGCCGAAAGAAATCCTCTTGCTGTAGAATTTGTAAGGCTGTGATGCTTTCCGCATGCTTAAAAAAGTGCTTAAAGAAACGATAAAGATAAGGAGGAAAAGGAAGAATGTCTTGAGTATAGTTTCATTTTTGGCATCAAATTCAAGAAGATAGATGTTTAAGAGGATGCCTACGTAAAAAATCACGCTTAAGACGACTAAGGCAGTGATTTTAGGAAGAAGAGCCCTGATTTTGTGCTGGTGCAGGGTATAAATGGGGTTTTCCTGTGGATTGTTCATTTTTATCAATTGCTGAGTACTTTTATTAAGCTGGATACTTTTGCTTAAAAATGGGCCTGCCCGGAGTTGCTGAAATGCTGTTTTTACACTAGCTTTTTCTCTTGCACCGGGGATCTCCCGCGTTCTCAGCAAAGCCGGTTTTTCTGTGCGAAAAGCCGGTTTTTCAAGTCAGGCGGACATCATCTGCAGCGCAAACTGCGGCCAAAAAAGCCACGTTTTTGCGTAGCTGCTAGACCACAGGCCCAAATGTATTTAAGAGAAGATACTATCTGTTTTAAAAAGATTTTGGGGTAAAAAACAAAAACAAATGTAAACAAGTGCAAACACAAAAATACAGTAAATAATAAATACTTTGCAGATAGTCCTTTTGGATAATGAAGCAAAAAAGATGGTTTTTAAGCCTGTATTTAGTAGTCGCAGTTGTTTTTGGCGTCCTCGGCTTAATTGAGAGCATTTTGGCTTATTTTACAACTGCTCCGCAAATTATTCCCAATTATGCTTACTATTATTCTCTGGCCATGGCAGTTTTTTCTTTCCTTTTCTTTTTCTTTAACATTTTTTCTATAGCCGTATTCCGCCATCATGGTGTTGTAAGGATTGCCTATGTCCTTCCTGCCTATTATCTTATTTGCTATGTCCTCTTCTTTATTCTTGGTTTTGCCTTTGCAGGAATAACGGTGGGCTGGGTTACAAATGCCTTAATTGCTGCCAGCACTTTAACTTCTTTATTTGAGATAGGCTTTGGCCTGTATCTGATGAAAAGATTTGTATTCAAGAAAGAAATTAAGCAGTAATTGGGGCCTGTATCTGATGAAAAGATTTGCATTTAAAAAAGAAATTGGGCAGTAATCGGACTGGAATCGTTTAATGAGCAGGATCAATTTAATGGGCAAGATCATTTAAGAAGGCATCGTGAATGGGGTCTTAAGAGTTATTTCTTTTTTAACAACCATAAATCTGTTCTCAAATTCTTTCAGCAGCAGCCCTTCGTCCATTTTAAGAGAATAATCTATGCCGTCTATTTTTTTTCTTTTATAAAGGACAGGAACAGTTTCTGTGTTTCTTCTTCCCACTGTTCAAATTCTGCTGCCGTTTTGCAGAGGAAATCAGTATCGCAGTGGTTTTTGCGCAGGTCTTTTCCGTTATGGAGAGCGGGGTGTAATGGGCAGAGGGCCGATCCTTCTTTTTTTATTAGGTTCCTGCATACGCCATCACGCAGGTCCGGGGGCATTTTCCTGTCGCGAAACTGCAGGAATTGCTGCTCTGTCCGGGGGCAGGCAAGTTTAAATTCCCTGATGTTTGTGCGGATAGCTTGCTCTATTTTTTCTTTAGAAGGAAAATCATAGCCACAGCAGCCCATACAGCCGCCATTCAGTTGGCAGAGGATGCTTGTTTTGGTCATCTTGTTTTTTAGTTATTGAAATTAGTCATTGAAATTAGTTATTGGAATTGGTTATTGAACTTAGTCACTGAAATTATCACTTCTCCTTTGTTTACATCTCCTCCGGCGCTTTTATCCCCAGCAGGTTTAGCCCGTTTTCCAGGACCTGCCTGACGCAGTCTACCAACAGCAATCTTGCTTTCATGATCTGTTTCTGCCCGGAAATTACGGGACATTTGTGGTAAAATTCGTTGAATGATTGTGCCAAAGAGATCAGATAATGAGCCAGCAAATGGGGCTTGTAGGTCAGGGCTGTCTGGACGATTATTTCCGGGAAAGCATAGAGCTGTTTTACGACTGCAATCTCTTCTGCCAAATTGAATGTTTCGTAGTTCACGTGTGGGGACACAGAAAGGTTGTGCTCATTGTGGGCTTTGCGCAGGATTGAGCAGGCGCGGGCATGGGTGTACTGCAGGTACGGCCCGGTTTCCCCTTCAAAAGAGAGCATTTTATTCCAGTCAAAATCAATATTCCGGATACGGTCGTTGCTTAAATCAGAAAAAATGACGGCCCCGATGCCTACTGTTTTGGCTCTTTCTTTTTTATTTCCCAGCTCTGGATTTTTTTCCTCAATGATTTTTTCAGCCAGGGAAATAGCCTTATCGAGAACTTCTTCCAAAAAAATTACATTGCCTTTCCTTGTGGACATCTTTCCCTCAGGGAAGTGAAACAAACCAAAATCTACATGGACCAATTTGCTCTTATCCACTCCTGCTAATTCCAGAACTTTGAACAGCTGCTGAAAGTGTAGTTTCTGTTCCGAGCCGACAACGTAAATAATCTTTTCAGGCCTGTATTTTTGCAGACGATAAAATGCAGCGGCGATGTCCCTTGTTTGATAAGTAGATGCACCGTCGGATTTGCGTAGAATTAAAGGGGGCAGGTTATATTTTTCCAGATTAACGACCAGGGCGCCTTCTGAAGTCTCCGTCTTTACTTTCTTCTGCAAATCTTCTGTGGTCTTATTTAATACGTTGTTGTAAAAGGCTTCTCCATGATAGGAATCAAATTCAACATCAAGAAGGTGGTAAATTCTTTTGAATTCTTCTAAGCTGAGCTCCCGGAATATTTCCCACAAAGCCACTGCTTCTTTATCGCCGTCTTCCAGTTTTTTAAAAGCTGTTCTTGCCTCTTCATTCAGGGAGTCATCTTTTTCTGCTTCTTGGTGAAATTTTACGTAAAGCTTGAGCAGGTATTTAATGGACCCCGTTTCTAATTCTTTTTCTTCTCCCCATTTTTTGTAGGCTACGATCAGTTTCCCAAATTGTGTGCCCCAATCTCCCAGATGGTTAACTCCAATGGTTTTGTATCCTAAAAAAGAATAGATTTTATACAGGCAGTTGCCAATAACCGTGGAGCGAAGATGCCCTATGCCAAAGGGCTTGGCAATGTTTGGTGATGAAAATTCAACGATTATTTTTTTTCCTTTTCCCAAATCCTGCCGACCATAATGTTTTTGCTGCCGGTAAATTTCCTGAAGAATTTCTTTGGCGATAACACTGGGCTTGATGAAAAAATTAAGATAGGGGCCATTTGCTTCTATTTTAAAAATGAATTCAGGCAGCTTAATTTCAGACAGCTTGATTTTCTCTTTAAGCTTTTCGGCTTCTTCCGGGGCGTTTTTTCCTAACTTAAAGCAGGGAAAAGCATAGTCGCCCATTTTGGCGTTTGGAGGAATCGTGATGAGAGCAGCCGCCTCTTCTTTTTTTATCTTTGTTTCTTTTGCTAAAATGTTTGCAATCCCTTCTTTAAAATTCATAATTTCCGGGAATTCTACCTAATTTATATATATTTTGGGGATTGAAAATGTTTTTATAGGGGTTGTATTATTTTTTTATTTTTGATGGGGAGTTTATTGTTGCTTTTATTGTTAAATAGATTGAATATATTTCCTGAGGAGAGTGTTAATGACTTTTCCAAACGAATTTAATTTAAATGATGGTTCAATAAATTGGGGACCTACTCCAGAACATGCTGAGTATCACCAAAATATGTTTAGGGGATTTTTAGCCCAAACGCCTGAGCAAATTAAAGCGTGCTGCAGAGAAGAAGGAAGGCTGGTTCACATTCTTCAGGCGGAGCACTTTGATTTGCCTTTTTTGGAGAGAGTTTGCGAGGTTACAAATGCGGCTAGGCGTTCATATAAATTTGCTAGCAGTCAAATGAATGAGATGTTAAAGGGAAGAAAGGTTCTTAATTTGTTTGCCCAGCCCAGTTCACGCACTTTTGAATCATTCACTACCGCGGAAGCCAATTTAGGAATGAGCAGCGGAAGTCTTAGGGATTTAAGAACTTCTTCTTCAGCTAAAGGGGAAAGTGATCGGGACGCTTTAAGAACCCATTCCTCGTATTCTGATGCCCTTGTCTTCCGGCATCCCTGCGATTACTTTGACATGTTCGCTTTATGGGTAATGGGGACATCCGCTAGACCAATACCGATAATTAATGGCGGGGCGGGAAAGTCCGAGCATCCAACCCAGGCGGTTCTTGATTATTATACAATAAGGGAATCTCTAAATAGGCAAATAGATGGCAAATCCTTTGCTTTTGTAGGCGATTGCCTGCGCGGAAGAACAGTTCATTCTTTGGCTAAGGTTTTGGCCCTCCATAAAGGCGTGGAAATGTATTTTGTTGCGCCGGAGGAATACCAAATTGATTCTCAAACAGAAGCGTACCTAAAAAAATGGGAAGTAAGAATACATAAGGTTACTTCAGGATTAGAAGGAATTCCCGAAATTATTACCGGAGCTGTCTACATGACCAGAATACAAGATGAACATGATAAAGACGGAACTCAAAAGAGATACGATCCGAGATTCATTTTTACAGGGGCAATGCTGGACCAGTTAAGGGATCCAGCCGTACTAATGCATCCCCTTCCAAAAAGGGAGGAAATTGATCCTGCCATTGACTATCGCAATGAGCGCAAAATTATGATTTGGCGACAGATGAGAAACGGTATGTGGGCAAGGACAGCCTTATTTGCACATATTTTTGGGGTTGATAAGCAAATTTTAGGAATTTACCATAACTGTGAAAGAGCAACAGCGCCCAAACCCCTGTAAAATTCTTAAACTTTTGCAGAACTAAATTCTTAAACCTTTACAGTCTTAAACCTTTACAGAACTCTTCTTTTTCTCCAGCACAAATACACTTTTCCTTTTTTCCAGCACAAACACTTTAGTCTTCCCACCGCAGAAGGCTTTGATTAAAGCAGCAGTCTCTTCCAGAACGCTGTCCAGCTTTTTCCTGGTTATGGGCGGAAGGGCTTCAAAGTGTACCAGAACAGATGCAGAACTCTTGCTTAATTTTGTTTTTTTATTCTTCCAGTAGTCTAATTTTGTCCCGAGGATTTTTTCAGCGTCGTGATAAAACAATTCTCCTTCTTTTAAGTTTTTTAAGAGCTTCTTTTTTTCTTTTCCTTTGACAATGCTGAAAGTAATGTTTCCTTTAATTTTATCAACATCGTCAGCACCAAAAGGGATAATGTGTTTGAAGGCAATATGGGTAAGTAAATTAGTTGCGGTATCTTCTGCGAGGACACTCTTTCCACCAAGCACTTTCAACAGCAGTCTTTCAATGGAAGTGTGGTAATGTTTAGCTTTTTTGCCGAACTCCCTCTGCGCAACTGCCCAGGGAGCAATTAAATAATGGTTTTTGATGGTTTCTTTGTTAAAAATCAGGCGGACAGCCTCTTCTTCTTCTTTGACGAGGCGCCCGGCTTCTTTTAATTTTGCGTTGTTATTGATTCCTTCGGCAAGGATAAAGCCTATTTTTAGCTGGGGAGAACACTTAAAGACGTCTTTTTCTAATCTGATAATCATTTTTTAAGGGAATTTTTTTTCAATTTTCCCGTTTTTTTAATTTTTTGTTGCTTATAAAGTATGAAATACTTTTAAGCTAGAGAAAATTATTTTTCAATTTTCTCGTTTTCCTCTATTTTCTGCTGTTTTTGGAGTTGGGATTAAAGAAATTGGCAATTCTTCTGAAAAACCCCGCTCTTGTTTTTGAATGCGGTAAGTTATAGTGCTCGTTTAACTGGTCTAAATCGTAGCGGATGGCTTGGAGCAGCTTGACTTTTTTGGCTTCGTAATAGACCCGAAGCAGGGAAAGGATCAGGTACAAGCCAAATATTCCTCCCACAAGCACACTGATTTTCATAATCAGCGGCTGTATTGTTTCTATTAATGGCTGAAGTTCGGGGGATACTGTTCCGCCCAAGAATATAGTTTCATTTATGATTAGAGCTGTATTCTGTTCGTTCTGTTCGGCGGCATTTACAAGTATGGCTCCAGTAGCTATAAGCGCTATAAGCAAAACACTAAATAATAAATAACGGTTTCTTTTCATTATAATTTTCCTCTTTTTTATTAGTTAAATAATTTTATTAATTTGAAGCTTTGCCCGAGGTTTAATTCCATTATTAAGTTCCGAGAAAATTTTTAAGTTTATTAAGCTTTAGGTTTTTTGGGCTTCATCCTGAAAAACGGGAGCAAGGGGTAAGGCCAAGAATTGCTCTGAGGCTGAGCGATTTGCAGAAAGTTAAGGGACAGAAAGCTATCAGTAGAGTTAAACAATTTTTGGGCTGTAAAACAATATAGCTTTCTGCCGAAGAGCAGGCCAACCCCTTGCTCCCTAACGAGGCAAAAACGCCGCCTGGGCCGTGAGCCTCGCCCCTTCTCGTTTCTATTATCGCTACAAATTTGCTTTTCACTTCGATGAGCGGGTTTTTTTGTATGTGCATAGCTAAATTATAGCCATCAAATCAAAAATCAGCTGTGCACCCCATATAAATCAGTAACATATATAAACTATAAAATAATCATTCCAGTTATGAACAGGGTAATCTTGGCAGTTCTGCTGGCGGGGTTTGGTGCGCAACTGGTTAAGATGCTCATTTATTTCTTCCGCCACAAATCTTTGTCATGGCATGACTTGGTTGTTACTGGGGGCATGCCTTCATCACACTCAGCTTTTGTAGTTTCCATGGCGACGATAATTTTTTTGGTTGAAGGTGTTTCTACTGCTTTTGTAATAAGCTTAGTATTGGCAATGATTGTCATTCGTGATGCTTTTGGAGTCCGGCGGACAGTCGGCGAAGAAGGGATGGTAATCAATCAAATCATGAAGAAGTTAAAGATTGCTAAGAAAACTCATTTCTCAATGGGACATACTCCGTTACAGGTATTGGTGGGCTCGCTGATAGGGTTTGTTGTTTCTGTTTTGGTTTATTATTTTATGTAATTTTAATTTTTATTTTTTCCATAACTTTTTTATAAAAAGAAGGAACGTTACCTTACAAATGATCACTTCACAGCAAATGCAGGATTTGGAAAAGAAAGCTGCAGATAAGGGCATTTCTGTAGAGCAATTGATGGAAAACGCCGGAAAGCAGGTTTTTTCTGTAACCAAGGAAAAGTATGATTTGACTAATAAGCACATTATTGTTTTTGCCGGCTCAGGCAACAATGGCGGGGATGGTTTTGTAGCAGCGAGATATTTTGCCGGTGAATGCCCGGTGGTTGTTTTATTTTTTGGAAAAGAGGAAAAATTAAGCGCGGAGGCGAAATTAAATTATAACCGGATTAAGAATAAAGTAAATATAATAAAAGTAAATATAATAAAAATAGAAAATAAAAATGATTTAGGCAAGTTTCGTCTCCAGAAGAATTTAGACTATATTTTCATTGACGCTTTGCTGGGAACAGGAGTTAAAGGAGAGCTGAAAGAACCTATTTCTTTTGGCATTGATTATTTCAATTCCTTGCCGGGAATAAAAGTTGCCGTAGATATCCCTTCCAGTTTGGACCCGGATAGCGGAGAAATACATGATAAAGCATGCGAAGTTGACTTAATCGTCTGCTTCCATGATTTGAAAGTTGGTTTGGAGAAGTTCAAAGAGAAAGTGGTTGTGGTGGATATTGGGCTGAGCTAAATGTGCATTCCACTGATAGAATTCTTTTTAATGACTTTCAGCGTATGGGTGAGTAGGACTAATATACTCTTCCTCACAGTCAATAACTCCTTTCACGTCTAATACTAAATCTTTTTTGTCTTTCTTTCTGATTTCATCAAAAGTTCTTTTTATCTCATCAATTATCTCTTGCCTTGTTAAATCTGGCGTGAAATGTCTTAAAAAATCTTGGTTTATCTCTACAGTATCAATTAAATCTTGTTTCACATATTTCTTATACATTTTTGGTCTTGTCAGTAAAGCTCTATAGTCTGGAGAGCCGGGAAGTATTAATTGAGGGCTAATTAATATCCATGTAACATTATCATAATCAACTAACATTCTGGCTGCCTCTGTTGTTTGATACATCATTCCTTTCGTTTCTCCAATCCCCCCTAAAATAAAACTTGCATGCAATTGTATCCCCTCTTCTCTCATGAGTTTAACCTTATCTATTAAATCATCTGAATCAGTTGATTTTTTCCCATAAACTTGCCTCATCCGTGGATTAGCAGCTTCTACTCCTGCTTGAAATATTAGTCTCGGCCCATATCTTTGTTTTAGTCTCCTAATATTTTCGGGAGTTATGCTTTCTATTCCAATAAATAATCTAAACCAACAATCATTTAAGCCAATGGGTGAAGTATTTCTTAGATTGACTGTATCTTGAACATTAAAAAATCCATCTATACCGTATTTCTCATGTAAAGCCCTAACAATTTCTGCTTCTCTGTCCTCGTTAAGATTTCTTAATCCCAATTCATTTCTTCCACAAAAAGTGCAGACATCCATTGAGCTTACTAATCGAGTATATTCATTTAAAGAATAAGAGCTTTTTAGGGTTATACCCCCTCTTTTTGTACAGCCTTTGCCTGCATAATAAGTTACTGCTTTTCCAAATCCTTTTTTTTGAGTTTTTTCGAAAAATCTTGGAAGATCAAACAATGAATAATCTATATTTTGGAGTTCACTCAATGTAGAGATATAAATTGAATCTGGCTTATGAATCCTACCCTCTTGATCTTTGTAAGCCAAATTTGGAATTCCTTCTAAAGATGATTGCGTTAAAATTTGACGCATTGGTATTTCTCCATCATATAACACAACCCCATCAATAAAATCCCTATTTTGTAACATATTTCTCCATAAATTTGTAGAATTAACTCCACCAAATATAACTCTAGAACCCTGTTTCTTAGCCAACTGTCCTATTTCATAGGCATTTTTTTGGCTTGCTATTGTTGAATTAATCCCAGTCAAATCCGAATAGTATTCTGTGACTGCTTTTAACTGCTCTGCATGAGACATCATAGAACCATCTAATATTCTTACCTCTAACGAGTCTCCAAGTTTCTTCTTACAATATGTTCCTATTGAACCTAAACCTAATGGTAACGAATAGGTTGAAGTATTTGTATTGCTGGATTCAGTTGTCGGATATACTAATAGTAGCTTCATCTTAACTTGTAAGTAGTAATGTATAACCCTTCTTAAATTTTTGTTGTTTATTATTAACAACAACATTTAAATAGAACCTAATTTATCTTTATCCCATGGATGTAGAGAAGCTAAAGCAAATAGGTTTAAATGAGAAAGAAAGCAAAGTGTATATCGAATTACTCCAAGCAGGAGATAGCTTGGTTTCTGAAATTTCTGACAAGACCAAGATAAATAGAAGCTTGCTTTACACAATCTTATCAGATTTGGCAAATAAAGGTATTGTTACATACATCATAAAAAACAATGTTCGATATTACAGGGCAGCAGAACCAACTAAAATATTATCTATGCTAAAAGAGAAAGAGAAAATCTTTGAATCAATACTTCCAGATTTAACAGAACTACATAAACCAAGAACAAAAAAGCCAACTATTGAAATTTTGGAGGGAACAGAGGGAATAAAAACTATACTGAATGATGTTTTAAGAATTAAACAGGAATGGTTTGCTTTTAATGTTCCAGGCAAAGGTCCAGAAATACTAGGGCCGGGGGTTCACGCCTTTGAAAAAGAAAGACAAAAAGAGAGAATACTTTTAAGAGTAATTTGTGTTAAAACAAAAGGGGGGATAAAAAGAGGAAAAGAATTCTTGCAAATGAAATATACCAAAGTTAGATATGCACTAAAACCTTATGAATCGCCAGCTTCTAACTGGGTTTATGGAGATAGAATTGTAATCATTTTTTGGTATAAAGAATTTCCATTTGCAGTTAGAATTATTGATAGAAATCTTGCTGAAAGCTATAAAAACCACTTCAAGACATTATGGGATTCTTCAGAAAGAAATTGAGAATTACTTTTCACATCCCCGCTCCAAAATAAATTCTTAGCAGTGTCCCCAAGCAAAAACTGATTAGTGAAACTAGTAAAGATATTCCGGACATTTCCAGAAACCTTGGCCAGAAGCGCAGGTTTTTTGCCGTAGTTATAAAGAAAGTGTAGGAAGCTATTATCAGCAAAGCAATTCCAATCATTATTCCCAAGGCTAAGAAGACTGATTTAAGGAGCAGGAAAGGCAGGATAAGGAACAAGACTGTTGTTATGTAAGTAACCCCGGTATAAATTGCTCCGCGTAAGGGTTTTTTGTTGCGATGGTGCTTTACGTCTTCACGGAAAGAGAGAAAAGCGGAAGCAGCCATAGAAAGCGCTGCGGCAAAGCCGGTGATGAAGCCGCTTAAGGCGACAATTTTGCTGCTCCTTAGTGCAAAGGTTAACCCGGTTAAAGCACCGGTAAGCTCTACGAGAGCATCGTTTAATCCCAGGACTATCGAGCCGGCATATTCAATGCGCTCTTCTTTAATTAAGCGTAATATTTCCTTTTCATGACGCAGCTCATCTTTAACGAAAGAGCTGCCATAAAAGCTCCGGCCATAGGAAGCAATGGCTTTTCTTTCATTGTTTTCCATGAATTTCAGGCTGAAGGAAAGGCCTAAAGTCGCAGATAGAAAACGATAGAAATAAATTTTCCACAAGTAGGGCTGAAGATCTTTTTTTGTCCTTTCTTTTAGTTGTCGGTAATGCTTTAATTCATCTTTAGCCATATGAAGAAGAATTTTGCGGTTTGCTTCCGTTTTTGCCTTTTCAGCAAGACAGGAGTAAATGTTGCATTCAGTTATTTCACTGCGCTGGGCTTTAATGAGGGATTTTGGAAAAAAAGTCTGATATTTCATTGTCGGGGGGAAAGAAGATAACCAAAGTATAAATAGCTTTTGTTGAAGTAAAAGGCCAAAGTAAATTTATCTGTTTTTATCCGTTCAGTTTCTTTTCCGCTTTGACCAGCAGCTCGCTTTCATATTTGAGGTTTTTCAGCGCTTCCTGGACGGGAAACCATTTCAGCTCCTCATGCTCTTCGGAAACTTTCCCCTCCGCATCATCAGGCACTTTTCCCAGAAACCAAATGACCTCTTTATACACTCTTTTGCCTTCTACCTGCTTGAAGAAGCTGGTTTTTTCTTCAAAGCCGGGAATTATTTCAATATTTCTCAGCCCGGTTTCTTCTTTGGCTTCCCTTAACGCGGTTTCCTGCGGGGTTTCATTTTTTTCAATGATCCCTTTGGAAAAGCTCCAGAATACTGTTTTGAAAGCATATTTAAGCAATAAATATTCCCTTTTTCCGTTTTTTTCCCGGAAGAGAATAATGCCAGCAGATTTTTCCATTTTTAGAATTCTGTTAATTTTTTGTAGGCATTATAACTGACAATGGTTGTGTTCCCTTCCTTTCCGGAGACCTTTTCCGTAGAGATAAACCTTCCTTCAGTTAATTTTGTGATTTTACGCTGGAAACTCTTGTAATTCATTTCTCCGTGCTGCTCAACATAGGCAGCATAAATATCGCCTATTTTTTTTCCTGAATTGCCTTTGATTATGTTCAGAATATGCAGCAGCTCTTCTTCTAATCCCTCTTTGGGCTTGATGTGGAAATCTTCAACTTTTTTTACTGCTTCGGCCACATGCGCTTCAGTAATCTTGCGTGAGCTTTTTTCTTCAGCGATATTGCCGGCTTCTTTCATCAGGTACAGGCCGATGCGTATGTCCTTGGTTTCAGCGCATTTCTCTATGATTTCTTTAAAGGCATTTTCCTCCCAGCAGTCCTGGACGAAGGCATATTCCATTCTTTGCTGCAGGATTCCGGCAATTTCCTGCTCAGTGTACGGGCGGAAGAAAATGAACTCCGGGCCAAAGCGGCTGCGGATGCGCTCATCCATATTGGAATAGCTGTCGCGGTAGTTTGTCAGGACGATTATAGATTTGCGGTAAATGTCTTCCAGAATGGCGTACAAAAAATCCATGTCTTCCAACTTGTCAATTTCATCAAAGACAAATACGGCACTTTTCTTGTTTATTTTATTCTTTATTAAGGCAAATAACTCGCTTGTTTTTTTGTTGAGCAGAAATCCCAAGCCTAACTCTTCACAGATTTTATAATAAATTTTAAAGGTGGTATTTTCTTTCCAGCAGTTAATGTAAAGAGGAATGATTTCCTCAGTTTCTTCTTCCAGCTCTCTTAAAACATGCTTGCAGGCAGTTGTTTTTCCCACACCCGGAGGGCCATAAACAAAGAGATGCTTCCCGCTGTGCCCCTGCAGCAAGGGCTTGATGGCCGTGGCAAAGCGCATTTGCTGCTCTCCCCGGTAAGGAACTATTTTTGGCTGGAAATCGTACTCCAAAACAATGCTGTCTCTAAAGAGAGTTTCACCGCTTTTAAGCATATCTTTGAATAAGGACATATTTTAACTGAAAAAGAAGATGCTTTTATTAATTTTTATAGTATAGAAGCTAATTTAAGAGATTAAGCAGCTTTACAACTTACCTAATTCTGCGTTATGCTCCAGCTCGGCCAGCTTAACCTGAAGAGTTTCCGCCTCTTCTTTGAATTTTACCAGGGGCGTAAACGAGCCTGCTGCGGAGATGTACTCTTCTATGCTTTTCTTTGCAGAACTGATATGCTCATAGGTTTTTTCAATATCCTTCTTGGATGCAGATGCTTCTGCAGAATGAAGCATTTTCCTGGCGTCTTTAAGCTTATCTCTTACCGCCACGGCTTTGGCTCTTTCCTTTGGCGACATCAGTTCGTTAGCCGCATTTTTGTGAATTTCTTCCAAGGTAGCAATGGACTCAGTTATTTTGCTGAAAGAAGAAAGCGATTTTTCCTCTTTTTTAAATGCGTTTAAAATGCCCATGGGCCCTGTAAATTGTAACTGGTTTATATTCTTTATGGTGGAGAAAAGGTAACTTATTTTTTCTTCCTTATTTCCTTAATCCCGTTCATGTACGGCCAAAGAGCTTTGGGAATCTTGACAGTTCCTTGTTTTGTCTGGAAATTTTCCAGGATGGCGACCATTATCCGTGACGTCGCTAAAGCGGTATTATTCAAAGTATGTAGGACTTTTCTTGTCCCGTCTTTATAAACTATTTTTATGTCCAGCTTCCTTGCCTGATAATCAGTGCAGTTGCTTAAAGACATGACCTCCCCGTAGCTTTGGGTTGTCGGCCGCCAGACTTCTACGTCACAGCTGCGGTTTTTCCATGAGCTTAAGTCTCCTGAGCATAATTCTATCACCCGGTAAGGCAGTTTTAAAGCACGCAGAATTTCTTCTGAATTTTTCAACAACTCCTCAAAATACTTCTCGCTGTCTTCCGGCCTGCAGAATATGAACTGCTCTACTTTGTTGAACTGGTGTGTTCTCCACAAGCCCTTTTCATTGATTCCGTGTGCGCCGACTTCTTTCCTGAAACACATGCTGTAGGAGAAATATTTCCTGGGCAGGTCTTTTTCCAGTATCGCTTCTTTGGCGTGTATCCCTAACAGGGAATGCTCGCTTGTTCCGATAAGCAGCAGATTTTCCCCCTCCACAGAATAAATAGTCCTGGCAAACTCGCTGACGTCAACAGCCGCAGCGAGAATATCTTTTTTCAGCATTAGCGGAGGCTCGATGTAAATATACTTTTTTTTGTACATGAAGTTTACGGCAAAATGAATCAGAGTCTGATTAAGCAGAGCTAATTCGTTCCTGAGAAAATAAAATCCGCTGCCGGAAGTTTTTGCCGAGCTTTCAAAATCAGCTATTCCCAGCTGCTCGGCTAATTGGGCATGGCTTTTTAGCGGGAATTTGGATTTGGTTTTAGGTATCTTTCCCCATTTTTTAATTTCAACATTTTCAGAAGCGTCTTTTCCCTTTGGAACTTTAGGATGGACGATGTTACCGAGCTGTTTAAGCGCTTCGTCCCTGCTCCGCAATGTGCTTTCAGCTTCTGCCTCCAGCTCTTTTATCTTTTCAACAACATCCTGCATCTCTTTGATTTTCTTCCCCGCCAGAGCTTCTTTCTTTTCTTTTTTGGCTTTGTTGATTTCTTCAGAAACTACGTTCCTTTTATGTTTAAGCTCTTCCAGTTCCTTCTGCTTATTTTTCCATTTTTCATCGAGATTAAGAACTTCATCAACAGAAGAAGGATCTTTGTTTCTTTTCCTTTCCGAAGCTTTGACAATGTCAGGATGCTCACGAATTAATTTAATGTCTAACATATTTCAATCTTTCAGGAAGATTGTTGCCAGCTTATTTAAAGATTACTGATTTGCTGGATTAGAAGTAAAATGTAAACTAAGTAAAAAATAAAAAATTGAGACCCTTTCCAAAATTGATAAAAACATATATATACCTCTAAAGCAATTCTAAGCTGTTTATATTAAAAAGAGGACTATGGTGAAAAACAGGTTTTGTTTGCTGTTAGTGGTTTTAATCTTCCTTCTTGCTCTTATTTGCTCTGCTGCCGATTTTGATACCGGAGAATTATGTTTGAGTGATGATGACTGCACTTCGCTGAATGAGAATGGATATAAGCATTACTGCAATACAGAAAATGGAGCTTATACCTGTTTTAGGATAGTTGAGGAAGAAGGAAATGGCAGTGAGGCTGGTGGTAATGAAAGCAAGCAGGTAGCTGCACCGCTGTCAGAGGATTTAGATAGTAAAGTTGCTTCCCTGGAAGAAAAAATAGCTGCTGTGGAAAGTGAAATTGCCTCTTTAAAATCCAAGTCTGAAAACACTGCCGGTGATATCTTAACTTTACAAAGCACTCTTAACAGCCTGCAGGAAGAAGTGAATATTCTCCGCCAGCAGCAGGAAAGCGGTTTACAGCAGCTTAACTCACAGGTTTCTGTAGGTTTAGCCGGTATGCAGCAAGATATTGATGAAACGAAAAGCGAATTAAGCGGAGTTAAGGAAACTGTAGATGCAGAGAAGACTCAATCCAGGATAATTACCATCACTATTTTTGTTTTGTTGGCAGTAGCCGTCGCTGTGGGTCTTATTTATTATTTCAGCAGGAAGGGCAGTTTTGGCTCATTTAGCGGTATGGCAGCCGGTGCCCCTGCAGTCAGCCCGGAAATTGTCAATTATATCACCAGCCACATCAAGCAGGGCAGCAAATATCCACAGATTAAAGATAGTCTGCTCAAAGCGGGCTGGTCGGAGGAAGATATTGACTGGGCATACAAAGAGACGATAAAGCATAATTACAGGCGTTTTAAAGCCGGAGATGGAGGAGCAGCAAAGATAGCAGGAACAGCAGAAAGGGTTGGAGCCGGGCGGGCTGTTAAAGGCCTATCTTCTGACCGGGCCAAAATAATAACCATCCTTGTGGTAAGCATCCTCCTCGTAGCGGGCGTAATCTTAATCCTGCAGGGAACTGTGGGCAAGGCAATTTTTTACGGAAAAGAGATTGTTGAAGGAGGTAAGGTGCAATATACAGTAAGCTGTACTCCTCCGCATATTTTAACTCCGGAAGGGGATGCCTGCTGTCTGGACAATAAGACGGTTTATTCCAATGGCAGTGTACTTTTAGGCGCGCCCAATGGCCTTTGTGATGCGGCAGAACGAGTGATTGAAGAAGCAGTTGCAGGGGGCGTTGCTGGAGGTTGTACAGATAATAGCCAATGCCTTTCGGAAGGGCTTTCAGGCAGCTATTGCATAGACGGGCAATGCCGCACTTTAGCTTCATTTTACAAGGGGATAGGCGACTGCTCAAGGTTATGTGAGATTTATGGAGTAAAGATTTCCACCAGTGACGGGGAAACGTATGATACCAGGCCAAAGAAAGGCAGTTACACGGCTGCAGGAGCGCTGGAATGGAAAGTGATGACCATGCCGGCACACTGTAAGGGCGAGCCGCCGGCAACAGCAATAAAAATCATCCGCAAGAAGCCCGGACAAATAGTAAATGAAGAAGTTGTTGTTTTGAAAGAAAAGCAGATAAGCAAAGTGTTAACACACCCGGATTTCTCTTCCATTGCCTTTACATTGAAAGCAGAAAGGATATTTTATATATGTCCGGAATAACATAGTGCTATATCAGTACATAGTGCTATATCGGTTACCATAATGGACTCGGTGCCGCTAGGAGATTGCTGCTAAGGGGTAAAATCAAGAAGCATTTTCAAAAATTAATAATTAATGCTTCAAAATTAATGCTGAAGATTTAATATTCCTCCCAAGGCTTCAAAATTAATGCTGAAGATTTAATATTCCTCCCAAGGCTTCAAAATTAATGCTAAAGATTTAATATTCCTCCCAGGATTTGATCTCAAAGCCATGCTCCCGGCAGTATTCAAGAGCTTCCGCCATCTGGCGGGCAATCTTGATATCTGTAATTAAGGGGATGTTGAAATCAACCGCGATTCTCCGGATGAGATAATCATTCCTGAGCTCTTCCTTGAGATTATTTTTAGGGATATTAATCACCAAATCAATTTTACCATCTTTAAGGTAATCCCTGATGTTTGGCTTTTTATCTTCCAGGGGCCAGTGCAACAGCTCTCCTTCAACATTGTTGTTTTTCAGGAAGTTAGCGGTGCCCTCCGAAGCAAAAAGAGTGTAACCCAGCCTCTTAAGTTTTTTGGCGCTCTCCAGAAATTCCGCTTTCTTTTCCACCGGGCCGGTTGAGAGCAGGATATTCTTTTTTGGAATCTTAAAACCAATGGAGAGAAAAGCCTTAAGGAAAGCATCATTCAGTTCCGAGCTGAAACAGGCCACTTCGCCCGTTGAGGACATTTCCACGCCCAGGACGGGATCCGCGCCTTTCAGGCGGGAGAAGCTGAACTGGGCTGCCTTAACTCCTACATAATCCAGATCAAGGGAGGATTTGTCAACTTTTTTTACTTCTTTGCCCAAGATAGCGTAGGCAGCGTACTCTATTAGGTTTTGCTTAAAGACCTTGGAGCAGAAAGGAAAACTCCTTGAAGCGCGGAGATTGCATTCAATCACTTTCACTTTGTTTTTGTAGGCAAGGAACTGGATATTGAAAGGGCCGGTGATCTGAAGAGCTTCCGCGATTTGGCGGGCGATCTTTTTAATGCGGCGGGCGGTTTCCAGATAGAGTTTCTGGGCGGGAAGCATGAGAGTGGCATCACCGCTATGGACGCCCGCGTTTTCAATATGTTCCGAGAGAGCGTAGATAATAATCTCCCCTCTGTTAGCAACTGCATCAATCTCAATCTCTTTTGAGTTTTCGATAAATTTGCTGATGACTACCGGGTGCTCGGGGTTGACTTCCGAGGCGGTGTTGAGGTACTTGATGAGGCTTTGGTCATCCCAGGCTGTATTCATTGCTGCCCCGCTCAGAACGTAACTCGGCCGGATCAGAACCGGGTAGCCAACTTTGTTAGCAAAATTCCGGGCCTCTTCCGGGCTGCACAGTTCCTTCCAAGGGGGCTGGTCAATATCCAGTTGGTCAAGAAGCCGGGAGAATTTATGGCGATCTTCCGCTACGTCAATGCTCCCGGGCGGGGTGCCTAAAATTCTGACCTTCATTTTATGGAGCTTTAGGGCTAGGTTATTGGGGATTTGGCCGCCCATAGAAACAACAATTCCCTCAGGATCTTCAAATTCGTAAATGTCCAGAACTCTCTCAAAGCTTAGCTCTTCAAAATAAAGCCGGTCACAAACATCATAATCAGTGCTAACCGTTTCCGGGTTGCAGTTTATTACAATAGAAAGATAGCCTAATTTTTTCGCGATTGAGACCATATTAACACAACACCAGTCAAATTCAACGCTGCTGCCAATGCGGTAAGGACCGCTGCCTAAGACAATCACCCCCCTTTCGGAAGGAGAGACATCATGGCCTTCGCCGTTGTAAGTAAGGTAAAGATAATTGGTCTTGGCCGGATATTCGGCAGCCAGGGTGTCAATCTGTTTAATGCAAGGCAGGACACTTAGTTTTTTGCGGAGATTGCGGATCTCAAGCTCAGAACTTTTTTTGATTTGGGATATCTGGAAATCACTAAAACCCAGTTGTTTAGCCTTGAGCAGCAACCCGGCAGTAAGCTCTTTCTCTTTTAGCTCCTTCTCACAGTCGGTGATGTTTTTTAATTTATAAAGGAACCATCGGTCAATCTTAGTGGACTCATAAATCTGGTCCGGGCTCCAGCCTTCTTTTAGGGCCTGGATGAGGGCAAGGATTCTTTTATCAGTAGGATACTTAAGCTCGTCCCCGAGGCAGTCCTTCCTGAAGCAATCCGTAGCCAAACCCGGCAGACCGGTGTCAATCATCCGGATTGCCTTTTGCAGAGCTTCTTCAAATTTCCGGCCAATAGCCATAACTTCTCCTACCGATTTCATTTCAGTTCCAATAAAATGATCAATAACTTTGAATTTTTTAAGGTCCCAACGGGGCATCTTAACAACAACATAATCAAGAGCCGGCTCAAAACAGGCTTGGGTTTTTTTGGTGATCTTATTTTCAATATCAGTCAGGGAATAACCCAGGGCCAATTTAGCCGCGATAAAAGCCAAAGGGTAACCGGTGGCTTTGGAAGCAAGGGCAGAGCTTCTGGACAAACGGGCGTTGACTTCGATGATGCGGTAATCTTCGGAATAAGGATCGAGAGCAAACTGGATATTACACTCGCCAATAATTTTCAGATGGCGGATGACAGCAATAGCTATCTCCCTCAGCTTGTGGTATTCCCGGTTGGTCAAAGTTTGGGAGGGGGCAACAACAATGCTCTCGCCGGTATGGATGCCCAGAGGGTCAAAGTTTTCCATGTTGCAGACGGTGATGCAGTTATCATAAGCGTCCCGTACAACTTCATATTCAATTTCTTTCCAGCCGCCCAGCCATTCCTCGACCAGAATTTGGGGTGTTTCGGAAAAAGCTTCTTCGCATTTCTTAACTAGCTCTTTTTCATCTCGGCAGAGGCCGGAGCCTTGTCCGCCCAGAGCGTAAGCAACTCTGATCATTAGCGGATAGCCAATCTTTTTGGCCGCAGCCAGGGCCCCTTCCAGGTTAACTACCGCCAGACTTTTGGGAATCTTCACTTTAATCTCGCTCAGGCATTTGGCAAAAAGATCCCTGTCTTCCGTATTTTCAATTGACTTTATGCTGGTGCCCAAGACCTGGACATTGTATCTCTTAAGGACGCCTTTTCTTTCCAGTTCAACGCCACAGTTTAAGGCAGTCTGGCCGCCAAAAGCAAGGAGGAGCCCTTCCGGCCTTTCTTTTTCTATAACTTTCTCCACAAATTCGAGGGTGACGGGCAGGAAGTAAGTCTTGTCGGCCATATTTTCACTAGTTTGGATAGTGGCAATATTCGGATTGACCAGGACTATTTGGATATTCTCCTCTTTGAGGGCTTTTATGGCCTGGCTGCCGGAGTAATCAAATTCCCCGGCCTGGCCTATCTTCAGTCCGCCGCTGCCTAAAATCAGGACTTTATTTAATTTCATGGTCTTTTAACTTCATGGTCTTTTTAATTGCTTATAAAGTATGAAATACTTTTAAGCTAGAGAAAATTATTTTTCAATTTTCTCGTTTTCTAGCCTTGCTTTGAGCTGCCCAATAAACTGATCAATCAGAAATTCCGTGTCTTCCGGGCCGGGGGAAGCCTCGGGGTGGAACTGAACCGCGAAAAAAGGCTTGGTTTTGTGGCGGAAGCCTTCGTTAGTTCCATCATTCGCATTCCGGAACCAAGACTGCCAGTCTGCAGGCAGGGTTTTTTCATCAACGGCATAGCCATGGTTCTGGGAGGTAATATAACATCTTTTGGTACCTACTTCCAGACAAGGCTGGTTTTGGCCGCGATGTCCGTACCTTAACTTATAAGTGTCTGCTCCTGCCGCCAGGGCAAGCAACTGGCTGCCCAGACAGATGCCAAAGATTGGTTTGTCTTTTTTTAAGGCAATTTTAAGATTACTTATGGTCAAGAGGCACTGTTTAGGGTCGCCAGGCCCGTTGGAGACAAGGAGTCCATCGTATTCTTCACCTAAAAAATTATAATTCCAAGGGACTTGGATAACTGTGATATTTCTTTTTAAGAAACAACGGATAATGTTATTCTTGACGCCGCAATCAATCAAAACAATTTTGATTTGACTTTTGGGATAGGCTTTCTTTTCTTTGGTACTGACTTCAGCAACGAGGTTTCTGGTATTGGGATTTTCAAATTCAATGGTCTGGCCGAAGATTATTTTGCCGAGCATCACCCCTTCCTCCCGGAGCTTCTTGGTCAGAGAGCGGGTATCAATACCAAACAAAGCAGGAACGTGGTGCTCTTTTAGCCAGTCACCCAGGCTTTTGGTGCTGCTCCAGTGGCTGGGGTTAGCCGAATAATCAGAAACAACCAGCCCTTTCAGATGGATTTTAGCTGACTCAAAATATTGCGGCAGGTTATCACATAAAGAGCTTGGTGGAAGGCCATAGTTGCCAATTAGAGGATAAGTGCAGAGCAGAATCTGGCCTTGGTAAGAAGGGTCAGTCAAAGACTCAGGATAGCCAACCATTCCGGTATTAAAAACAACTTCGCCCGCGGCAGAAGAAGAAAAGCCAAATGAATAGCCTTCGTAGACCGAACCATCCTGCAGGAGCAGTTTTCCTTTCAGACCGCCTGTCATTTCAGGCTGACCATAATATTCTTTTTATAAATTTTATTAACAAACATGGCTGCGGGACAATAAAGTTTAGGAAGGTGGGCGGTTTCCGATTAGCGAAATAAGCCAGAGCAATCCCTCTAGAAATAATCATTAAGCTTCCATTAAGCCAATCCCCTTCTTAAGTCAAAGTCAAACTGGCTGAGGAATTCTTCAGCAACGGCTGGATTTTTTTCAGCCAAAAATTCATAGGTGTCCTTGCTGAAACAATGGGTGCAGACGTTCATGCCCCTCCCGCAGGAAATACACCTAGTTCCACTTTCTGTGCCTTCTTGCGGGCCAAAGCCACGGATAGCTTTAGCCAGTTTCTTATTATGTTCTCCTACAGCCATAGCCATCCTCTCTGCCAGACACACTGTGCATAAAGGGTTGGTTATGATTTCGTCGCATTCAATGCACCTGTGGAAAGGCGAATGCTTAATCATCTTGTTTTTCACCTCCGGCAAAATTTGCTCCTTTAAATCTTTTAAATCTTGTTTCCTTGTTTGTTTTGGCTACAGAACTAGAAAAATTCTTACTTCCTTTATCTTGAGTTATTGCGCACACCAGAGCAAGAACAGGGAGAGAATATATACTTTTCACATTTGCTATATATAGTCATATATGTATGCTACTCCAGAGAGAAACATAATCATTAAATAGACAATTGCTTTACTAACATATCCGCGCTTTTTGAGAAGCAATTTCTGTAAGACTAGTTCTGTCATAAGTAAGGAAAACGCCGCCGCCTCAAATCAAACAAGAATGCTTTAAATCAAATTCTTTTCCAGTTTTTAATCCTTAGAACAGCCATATTGGTAAGCAGGAGAAGCAAGCTCTTACTTTGAATTATGAATGTTGCCGTGTTCATTTTAAAATAATTTTAAAATAAAGGGGCCCCATGTAAGGGGTGAGGGTGGTAGAATGACGTGGAGCCCCAAACCATCATTTATTTTGGGAGTAAATCTTATTTAATATATAAATGTTACGTTTTTGTATACTGAGTGGGGAATAACAACAAATATAACAACTACACCAAAACCCCGTTTGGTTTAAGCTTGGCAATGCCTCTCATCTTAACAAATTTATTAAAGTATAAAGTAGCGGTTATACTCAATTCATTACGGTCGGCACTTTTATTCTATTTCCTTTTCTTAATCAGAACAAAACTTAATCAGAACAAAACTCAAACGTAAAAGACGGGTTCGGCTCACACGTGCATTACTTAAATTGTTCTCTTAGCTTCTCAATACAAACTTCTTTTACAATCCCATATTTTTCCCAAAGATGTTCTCTTCCTTTCGTCCTCTCTGAACCAATCAGCCCACTATTAAATTTGGTATGTCTCATCAAACAATAAAGACCAACATTCAAATAATACAATGGCGACTTTTTCTTTACTCGCTCAAGAATTGTATGATCATTGACTAAAGATGAGTATTTCTTCATAAACAATTTTTTCTTATCTTCATCCAGATTTTTCGGTAAATCCCACCGCACAAAAGCATCTTCCACAAAAGCCCAGACGTCAAAAGCAGCATCAGCTAAAGTTGGACGTTGCCAGTCAATTATTTTTAAGTCATCATTCTCTATGATTATGTTACACGGAGCAAGATCCCCATGAGTTAACACCGATGGATGATCAATTTCAGATTCTTCTTCCACATATCTTTTGGCTTTCTCCACAAAGCTTTTGAATAACTCTAATTCATTTTTATCAACAGTGAGCTTAGTGCACTTTTCAAATGTAGAAATAATCTCTTCCATTAACGCCTTCATGGTTTCCTGTTTTCTCGGTAAATTATCTATTTTGGCAGTATCAAATGTATGTAATTTTGCCAAACTCTGAGCAATTTTTTTAATAAGAAGAGGAGAGAACGATGCTAATTGATTACCTTCAACAAATCGGTAAATGAGAACTTCTTTCCCTAATAAATCAGAATGCTCAAAGTAAACCGGTTCTGGAGCAATTTGTAAATCTTTAATCACTTGGAGAGCTATAGACTCGTCTTTTCCCTTATTCCCAAACAGTAATCCCGGGATATTTGGTGAATAAATCTTAAAAACAAACTTCTCTCCATTAATTTTTACCACATAATTGAAATTCCAGAGCCCTTGAGGTAATTTGACGATCTCAAAAGAATCAAACCTATCAAAACCAAATACTTTCGGACTTAACTGACTAACGTACGTTTTTAATTCTGTTTCAGATGTCATTTTTAGCGAGAGGCTTTATTCCCCTTTAAATTTTTCCTGCTCAACTCGTATACCTCTGGTTTTCCATCGTTACCCAATTTAAAGTAATGAACGGTGCCGTTTTCTTGGTCGTGGTAGACAAACGGCTCTCCTAAAAGAAGATTTACCATACAATTATTAATCCATCCAGAACCAACTGTTAAAATCTTTCTCTGTGGAAGTCCAAGAACTCTATCAATAACGTGACGTGCTCTATCGCTAACGGATTCAAGAGCTTCTAAACTTTTGAAAATCTCAACTCCCTCTCGATAATAACGTTCGAAATCCCCTTCTTCTACTATTCCTAGTGCTTGGTAGGTCTTGCCTTCCAAATCACCCCCTCCTCTCTCCCTTAAGAGTGAAGTATATTCTATTGGAACTGAAACATACTTTCTAATTTCCTCAGCGGTCTGCTTTTGACGTCCCAAGTCTCCACATAGAATAAACTCAATACCCTCATCTTTCAAACCCACCCCTAATTCTTGAGCTTGTCTGATACCTGTAGCAGATAGAGTTCCATCTAAATGACCTTGGACTACTCTGGCAACATTTTCTACTGTTTCCCCATGCCTTGCTATATACAATTCTTTGACCATGTTGACCATAATTACCTCAAAAATAGTCTTATTTATAAGCTTTTGTCTCTTACAAGTGGTGTTACATTTCTTGCGAAAGTTTTATTAAATCCAGCCACTCTTAGATCTGTATGTCAGAACTCCAACAGATTAATCGGCTTTTTGAAGAAAAAGAGAGAACCGTTAAAGAAGAAATCCTCCGAGAGGTAGAAAAAGTAGCTGAGCGGGAGATGAAGCTCTTTGAATTTGAATTATTTTACTCCCTCCTTCTCCAAAATGAAGAAACTGCTAAGTGGGTTAAAGAAAAGCGGGTAAAAGACTGGGAGAAAGCATTAAAACAATCTGGTGGAGATTGGAAGAAAGCAATGACTTCCTTTGCTTCTTAGAAAACTTTTGCCTAAATAATTCTCTCATCTGGTTTTCAATCTCTTTCTGGATAGTTGGGAATTTCTTTGCTTCTATTCCAAATAGGCGACAAGCATCCAAGAAGTGATTATTTGTGCTATAAACTTTGCTTATTCCAGCCGCTTTGAAGTCTGCAATTATCCAGTTATCAGGCACATGAAACTCGATGTTTTTGGCAGCGCAATCTTTTTCTATCTGCTCCAGAAGCTCATTATTGGAAGGATTTACTTCAATAATCTCATTGGTGGTTTTTGACACTTTCGTGAGCCGAACCCTGTGTTTTTCTGGATGTTCTAGAAGGCCGGTGTAGGATTTATGAGAAAAGGCCGTTAAACTGTGCAGAGTTCTCCTGTCGTGGAAACCTCTACGTCGAACGTATAGTCCAGGAAGCTCGGGAAGCCTTTGTCCATCAAAAAAGATTGGGAGAAGGGAAAAAGTAAATTTCTCTTTGATTTAACACAAAGAAACACAAAGAAAAACTAAACCAACACTCAGCCAAAAAACTCTTTCAGCAGCTTCTGATAATCTTTACTGACAATAAGCCCTTCGTGAGGCAAGCAGTCGTAATAGTTTTTCCAGGCAAACCTTTCGTCAAGGAAAATAATTGCTCCCTTATCGGTTTCACTGCGTATGCATCTTCCTGCAGATTGGACGCATTTGGAAATTGCCGGGTAAATGTAACCGTATTCCCATCCCTTGGCAAACTTTTTGTCGTAATGCTTAATCGTTTCCCTAGTCTTAAGATTGGGTCTGGCTAGAGGCAAGCCAACAACAACCACGCACTTGAGCAAATCTCCGGGGAGATCAATGCCTTCGGCGTAATTTGCTCCGGCTACACCCAGCAGTACTCCCCCTTTTTCTTTTTCGGCTTTGAATTCGGCAAGGAAGGCTTCTTTTTCTTCTTTGCTCACCTCGCTCTTTTCCCAGAATTTCTTTTTTCCGCTGCTGAAATATTCTCCAACCTGGTCACGCAGCTCATAGGAAGGAAAGAAAAAGGCCATATTGCCTGGAATTAATGAAGCTATTTCGGAGCATTTTTCTCCGATACGCTTATACATGGCTTCTCCACGGAGATTGTATTTAGTGCTCGTTTCAGGAATAATTAAGCTCAGTTTGTTTTCAACCGGAAATGGTGAAGCATATTCCTTTTCGGCAGAGCTTTCTATGCCCAGAATTTCTTTGTACATGGACATCGGCTTTAATGTTCCGCTCATGATCATTCCCCCACAGATTCGGGCAAATATCTCTTTGCTGGCTATGCTTGGATCAAGACAGATGCGGCTGAGAGTTATCACCGGACCGAATTTGCTCTTTCTTTCAGAAACAAGGCGTGTGAATCCTTCTTCATCGTCTTTTTTATTATCACCTTTCCAGGCAGCTAAGAAACTGCTGATTCCACCAAGGTAACTCTTTCTTTGTTTTTTTCTCACTTCGTCAGCAGCAAGTTCTAATTCTTCTACCAGCTCATCATAGTCAGCAATTTTTTTGACTTCGGCAATAAATGTTTCTTTTTCCACAAGCTTTTCTTTTTCTAAATCATTGTCAGCAAACTGCCCTATCTCTGCAAGAATGTGCATTAATTCCTGCAGCCAGATGATCATTCCCCCGTATTTGTATTTTTTTGCTTCCATGATGGCATTCCTGAGCATGTTGCTGGAAAGAATATTGCTGAGCATTTCTGTAATTCTGCCGGGGAGGTTATGCCCTTCGTCCACAATTAAAATGATATTTTCCATTTCCAGGCTGAGTTTTGTGAAGACAGCGTTGCGCACGAAAGGATTGAAGAGGTAATAATAATCGCAGATAACAACTTGGGCATTTTTTGCCAAAGCAAGGGAAATCTCATACCCGCACATTTTTTCATCCCGGGAATAGCTGATTACGTCCTCGCTGTGCAGCGGCCCTTTTTTAGCTAATTCTTCTACCAGCCTTTTTGCTTCTACGCTGAGCCCTTTTTTGTTCCGCACCCTATTGTAAAACTCGCATTCCCCTTTTTCAGAAACGGTTTTACAGTATTCATTGAATTCGTTTCCAAACAGGTCAGCAACTTTCTGGCTGCACATCCATCTCTTGCCAATAATATCGGCACAGGGCAGGTCAATTTTATTTTTTTCCCTGATGAGCTGTAATGTTTCTACGGCTATCCTGTGCTGGGTATGCCTGTTGGTCAGGAAGAAAATTGTCTTGTCTTTTTCAATGGCAAAGGAAATGGCCGCAGACAAGGCACTAGCAGTTTTTCCCAATCCGGTGGGAGCATTGGCAATAAGCACCTCTTTATTTTCCAGAGCTGTTTGTATGTCTTTAAGGAGCTTGTCCTGTCCAGCGCGGATAAGCTTGTAGGGAAATAAATCACCGGGAAGTAATTTTTTACTCTTGGATTTTGAATCCGCCGGAGAAGCCATAATTTTTCAAGAAAAGGCTTTAAGTTAAAAGCATTTCTTCTTATTTCTTACTTTTTCTTTTTATTTCTTTTTATTTCTTATACTAAATGACTATAATTTTTATTTCTTGGTTTTTGTTTTGCGGTTTTGTTTTAAAGGAGAAATAATCTTACAGAAGCATTTTTCCAAACATTTAAATAATAAAACATATCTGTTGTAAAATATCTGTTATAATGGATAAATGTTTAAATATAAGTTTCAAACCCTACTTGGCAATAGGGGAAAGGTAGATGGTTTGGGGGTGTTAAATTGAATAAGAATAAAGCTATTTTTGACGTATTTTTCAGGGAAAAACCGGCGATGATGCTGGTGGAATTAAAAAATGCCAGTTCTAATGTTTATGCATCGGTTCTGGCCAAGCAGATTGATTGTACCTATTCCCACGTTGTTAAGATTCTGCAGGAAATGCAAAAATCCGACCTGATCAGGTTCAAGAAAGAAGGGCGCTTAAAGCTTCTGGAGCTGACCAAGAAGGGGCAGGAAATAGCTTCCAACATTGAGAACATTAAATCAATGCTGTGATGCCCGCTGTTGAACCAACACTTTAGTTTGTGTCGATTATTTTGTTTTTAAGTTTGGTTTAATTTTTTTTGTCTATTTTGATCAAAGGGAAAGGTGATAGCGAAAATTTACCCTTTAGATTTCTGGGAGGGGTAAGAGGATAAAAATGGCCGCAAAACTCAAGGTTGTTACCGGGGCCTTCTCACTAGTGTACCTATGGGAACCGAATATGCATATATTTGTGAGCTTTGCAATACTAGATTAGGAGGTAGACCTCACGAGCATCGTGAAGAGTTTGGTTAAGGGGAAGACAATAGTGAGCATCGTAAAGAGTTTTAGCTGCTTCTTAAAAATAACTAACCATTAAATAAATCCTTATTAATCTTTCAGCTTATTTACACACAGGGAATATTCTGTCCCGGGGTTTTTACAGACGTCTTCAGTGCTGTCTGTTTTGTCATTACAATCACCGTTTTCATAGCAGGCAATCATTTTTGCGGTTGTTCCACCAGTAATTCCTTCCTTGCCCAGCAACAGGCCGATAGCTGCAATGATGCTCAGTAAAACAATTATCACCAAAATTGTCTTTATTTTATGGTTCATGACAATACCTCTTTATGGTTATGTTTAGAGTTGCTTAGGTTGCCTATACTTTAGATAAAGTAACGCCCCTATTACTGATATTATTGTTATCGTTATAAGATAGTGCCAATAATATTTTGGGAAGTACTTACCAATAAAAAAAAATGAAAAAAGAATAAACAAATAAGTTAAACTAACTGTGACTGTTTCTAATATAATTTTAGTGTTGTGTTTCATCTTACAGCCTTACCTAACGAGTATCCTATAATGCCGCCAGCTAGAGCTCCTAATAAAATTAAATTTTCATTTACTAAAGCAGTAGCCACCATACCTATAAAGATGCCTACAAAAGTCCAGAGAGGTGCATCTCTTCTAGCCATTTTTAAACCCTCTTTTTTCAAGCCAAAGACCAATCATTATACCTAAAATAAAGAAAATTAATTCAATAGCAAAGTCTTGGCCAATCCAGCCATTTTTAAGAGAAAAGTAAACGAGTACGCCACCTATTACAATGGCAATTAAAACGGTTATGTTCTTAAACCAAATAGTAAATATTTTGTCTAATAACTGCATTGTTTCTGGTTTTACCATGGGGTCTGAATTTTCTTTGGGTTTATATAAGTTTTCTATTTTTTGTCAGAGTGTCTTTTGTTTGATTTTTTTGCAACGTATAGAAAGAAGAAGCATTAAGAACTAAATAATAAGCGGCAAAAAACCCAAAACTTTATTCCAAGTACATCTTTAAGCGTTCCGTGTCTAATTTCCAGTCTGGCGGCAGTCTTCTGCTGGCTTGGTAGTATTTGACGATTCTTCTTATTTTTGAGCTGGTTAAGAGCAGCCCTCTTTTGGCCGTCTGGTCCAGCTTGTTGGTCTCCAGGTGATGCTTAATTTTAATCATTTTTTTGATCAGGTTAAGCAGGTCTTCCGGAAGCTCCTTGCTCAGTTTTTTTTCTGCAAGTATTATAGATATTTTCTTTCCGGTAAGTGCTTTGATGCTGTTAATTCCGTAAGTATCGCGCAGAATCATGCCTACTTCAGAATTGCTTTTCCCGGCTTTGGCATTTTTTACTACTAATTTTTCTACATCGCTGCCTTTGTAGGGGGCCCAGGAAGGTATTTTTTTAACAGGTTTAACGCTTCTGCTTTTTCCTTTTGCTCCTGAATGCATCCTTGCCATAATTCTTTCACCACATTCTTCTTAGTTTCAGCAGTTATTTAAAAAGATTTGTGTTTTGAATTTAAAAATCCTGAGTTCTGTTTTGCATGAAAACAATTTGCTAAACAACTCGCTAAATAAAACAGAAACGGTTATTGTGTTGCAGAGCGTATGCATGCTCCGGACAGGCAGACCCAATTAGGATTGCATTCAGCAGTTTTTGATTTCAGCTCGTTGTCAAGGCAATAGTATTCAACAATCTTTTCTCCTTCACATGTGTCGCTCTTAGATTCTGAACCTTTTGTTGTTGTGCCTACGATATTATAATCTACGCCTCCGTCGCTGTCTGTACATTCCGGCACACAGGTGCCTTCGTCACAGGAAAATCCGGTAGTGCAGGCGCTGACTAAAGAGCGGATGTTGTTGTCTTCACAGAAATATTCAATTACACTGCTTGCTGAGCAGGCATCTGCTTTTGAGAGGGAACCTTTCTGGGTAGATCCAAGGTTAAAAAGGTCTTTTCCATTGTCGCTGTCGGTGCATTCCTCAGTACAGGCTCCGTTTATACATCTGTTACCAACGGGGCAGGTATTTACAGCCGAGCTAATCTCATTGTTTTCACAGAAAAACTCCTGAACATTGTAAATTGATACACAGATATCGGTTTTGATCACATTTTCTTTTAAAACGGTTCCTCTAGTCATCAAATTAATGCCTTTATCGCTGTCGCGGCAGATTATCGGTTGCTTGCATTCCCCTTCATAGGCTATTTCAATCTTATCCTTTTTTGCCCAGCATTTATTAACATAGGTTTTTCCGTCATTTCCACAGACCGGAGCGGAATCATCCGGGCAGGTTTCTCCGGCAGGCTCTAAAGGTTGCTCTTCCGGGAGTAAATTTGCTGTCTGTAGAAGCGTTTCTTCAGGGGAGCAGGCAGCTAAAAGAAGTGCGATTATAAGAATTGCTAACAAGCACCACGATTTTATCATAAAGCTGGGAGGAATAATGGAATTAATAAGCGTTTTGGTGAAGTTAAATAGATTTTAAATGAGATAGGTTATCAACAAGAAATTAGGTTTCTAATAAAAAGCGGATATAGTCAATTTAAAAGTCAATAGCTATGGGGCACTGGGCTGCGTCTTCCACTCCTGCGCTGGCGAAGTTCATGATCACAGCAGCAGCGCTTCCAGCGAAGGAAATAAGCAAAAAGGTTCCCATCAAGGGGTGATGCCGAATTTATTCTTCTTCACTTTCTACTTCTTTTTCCGGTTGCCAGTGGAGCTTGCCTTTGTGAAAAACGGCTCCTACCCGATGCACCGGGATGAACAATTCCCTGCCCTGCTCAGTGAAAATAATGAAGTCTTTTTCAATTTTGTGGAGATTTTTTGCACTGAGATGGACAGGCTTCTGCCGTATCTGGTCTCGATATCTGAGGCTGAAGGTATATTTTTCAGGATGACGATTAATTTTATTGATCACATCATGGACTTTTTTGTGTTCTACTGCAAGAGGGAGGGGTTGGGCCTTTTTAAAAATAATGCCTATTAATGCAAGCATCACGATAGCTAAGAAGATGCTGAAAAGATTATTATTCAGTATTCCTATGTTTCCAAAACCGTCCCATATTCCAGCCCATATTAAAATAAGTCCAGTAATTTCATAAAGATTCAAAAGGTAATGTTTTAGGCGTGCAAAAGGCATTTAGAACCTCCAATAGGTTTTTCCCTTGTAAAGCACCTCTTTGACTCGGTGGATTGGGATAAAATGTTCTCTTCCCTTTGACCAAAAGATAAGCACATTTGTTCCCACCTGTCGCAAGTGACGAGCATCAATAAAAAGGTCTTTTTTGAGATTTTTATCATGATACTTTATCTGAAAATATTTCTTCTGCGGATGCTCTTGCAATTGCTGAAGAGCTTGTTGGGTGGCTCGCGCCAGTCCTCCAAGGGGATCAAATTCTCTAAAAACAAGACCAGATAATGTAAGCATAGCCAGTCCGACAAACAAAGCGGCGTACGGATTATTAATATAAGGTAGTTCATACCAGCCTAGCCAAATACCTTTCCAGAAAAAGACAACTGCTGCAATAAAGTACAACGTGCCTAGAAAGTGTTTATCCTGTTCCCGTAACACCCATCCACCTCATTTTCTTTCTTCTACATACAAAGTATAACTTTCTGCTTTAAAGAACTTTTGGCTGAACTTGGCAATTATTTTTGGATTATAGGTCCTGCAGCTAAAGACGTCCAAAAAAGCCCTTCCGCCCACTTCATCAAAATGAGCAGTAATACTGGAAGTTTCAATAAACTGCATCATGGAATAGCCGTGTAATTTTCCGTGGCCGAACCGCTTGATTTCCGTCGGCCCCACGCGATGCATTTTCAGTTTGGTTGCTAACTGTTTTACAAACCGCTGAATCGCTGCGGGGTCTTTCAGCAGGGATTGATCGCAACCGTGCAGATCAAGGCTTGCAGATCGTCCCCACTACCAATTTTTTTCCATGCTTCTGCAAAAAAAAGGAACTATTTAAATATTTTGAATGTATGGAGTTATTGAAAAGTTCAGAGCAGAATTTTTAATTGTTTATAAAGTATGAAAGACTTTGTAAACTCAAGAAAATTATTTTTCAATTTTCTTGTTTTGCCCTAGTATGTGCATAGCTGATTTTTCTTAGAAATTCACTCTCCAGTTAACAGAAAAGTTTATGTAGTTGTTGTGGTTACATTGTAACTACATGAGAAAATCCATGAAAATTGAGATTGAAGGATATGAAGCAGTTGAGAAAACTGCTGTAAAAGGAGGGAACAGCTCTCGAATCTATGTTCCAAAATCATGGGAAGGAAAAAAAGTCAAAGCGATACTCTTAGAATAGAGTTAAGCTCCGGATATACAGATAAATCAAGAGAAGAGATTCTAGATGAACTTATTGATAAAATAATAGAGAATGAAAA
Organism: Nanobdellota archaeon; assembly: GCA_040751885.1. GTDB lineage: Archaea > Nanobdellota > Nanobdellia > Woesearchaeales > GW2011-AR9 > JBFMFP01. The sequence goes on along the minus strand of JBFMFP010000004.1, from coordinate 3,028 downwards.
GCTTAAGAAAAAGCTCCGCAGGTACGAAAATCCTCACACACCTCCCAGCAAAGACGAGAGAAAATCGAGAACAAACTTTGTTTCTAAGACTGGTTTATCCGTTGGCAAACAGACTGGTTATGTTGGTGCTACAAGAGAGAAAAAAGAACCAACGGAGTTTGTCAATTGTTTTGATAGTGTTTGCTCACAATGTGGCAAACATAATAAACCAACTGAAATTAAAGCCAAAATTTACGAAGAGATTCCTGATCCACAACCAACTAAGATTGTAGAAGCAAAGTGGGGGGTGTATGATTGTAATTGTGGATATCATTGGGAATCAAAACCAATAGATATGCCTGCCAGCGGCTTATTTGGAAAAAATATGCAAACCCAAATAACTTTGCTCCGGTTTGATGATAGACTCCCATTAAGAAAAACAATTTCTGCGATCGAAAGGCAATACAAGACAACATTAACTTCAAAAGCAGTTTATGATGTGACTAAGAGAGTTGCAGACAAAGCAACTCCGGAATATGAAAGAATAAAGCATAAGATAAGGAGAGCCACACACATTCATATCGACGAAACCAAAATTAAAATTCAGGGTGTGACATATTGGTTATGGATATTTCGCTCCAGAAATAATGTGTTTTTTGTGATACGAAAAGAAAGAAACAGGAACGTACTTGATGAAATTCTGGGATATCATTATGCTGGCATAATCATCTGCGACGGGATGTCAGCTTATGAAGAATATACAAAATATCTACAAATGTGCTGGGCACACATATTAAGGGAAACAAAAGAATTAGCCGAAAAATATGATGATGCTAAGCCGATGCATAAGTGGATGAAAGATCTGTTTGGAATAGTTAAGTCGGTAAGCCTTAGATATCCGCCTCCAAAAAGGCAGATTCTCTACGACAAATGTGTTAAAGAAATGGAGCAATTAATTCAAATGTATTCTTCATACCAGCATTTAGCAAAAGAGGTTACCACCATAAAAAATGGTTTAAACTTTTGGTTTACCAGAATTATTCATCCCCAGATTGAACCTACAAACAATAACGGGGAGCGTTCTTTAAGGGAGTTAGTAGTTATGAAGAAGATAATGGGAACGTTGAGAAATCAGGACGGAGCCGACGTTTTAGCAAAAATGATGACTTTAATCTCCACGTGGAGATTGAATGGACAAAATCCATTTTATTCTTTAAGAGCCATAATTTGAGCTATGCACATACAAAAAAGCGAAGGCTTTAAATAGTTGAATAGCTTCTTTTTGTCAATTAACGTCAATTAACCTTTAAAAAAACATTTAAAATCATCATTTAGAAAGAGGTGGATGGAAAGTGCTCTGGAAAAGATTTTTGTTTTTAAGCCTGCTGGCAGTGTTTGCTTTCTCGTTTTTATCTTTGGCTGAATCAACAATAAATGTTACGGCAATAGACAATGAGATAACTACTGCTGAAGAAGCTAAATTTAGTGTGACTATCACCAATAACCGCGGTGTGCCCCAGGAATACAGCATTTATTCCCTGCAGTCGGGAGAGGGGTGGGACGTTGCACCTTCTCCTCTTGCAGATAAGATTGTCAAGCTGGGTGCGGGGAAATCATATACTACGACTATTGTTGCCAGGCTTCCCGAGAAGAACAAAGAGAAATTTCCGCCGGGAATATACTTTGTTCACCTGACTGTCCAAAGCGACCAGGGGGAATCTTATACAGAAGCATTGAAGATTTATCTGCGATCAGAAGGAATAGTAGATTACTTGCCTGCAATTAAAGCGACGGTGGATATGGATGAAAAAATTAATCCGCAGAATCCCCTTTCCATTAAGCTGTTCCTAGAAAATAAAAATAAGTTGAACCTGAAAGACCTAAAAATAAAAATACAGAGTGATATGCCTGAATTTGTCAAAGAAGTGGTTGTGGAGCTGCAGCCTTTGGAAAAAAAGACGGTTGAGTTTGCTGTTGATCCCAACGATTTCCAGCAGCCGGGCGATTACGTTTTATTTTTTGTCTTTGAAAGGGCCGGCGAAACGGTAAAAATCATAGAAAAGCGGGTTGAAATAGTTTCTATGATGTCAGGCTTTACGATGGAAGTGTCAGAAGAAGAGCAGTTTTTAAAGACGCTCAGGACGTTAACCATAAAGAACGGGGGAAATGTCCGTAATACGCAGACAGTAAAGTTGCCAGTGACCTTTTTAGAATCTTTATTTACTAACGGTGGTGCCGATGTCCAGTCGGAAGAAGGAAAAAAGTACCTTGCTTGGGAGATGACCTTAAATCCGGATGAAACAACCATTATAACAGCTGTCACTAACTACCGCATTCCTTTATATGCTTTGATCGTGGTTTTGCTCTTTGCAGGCTTCTATTTTTTGGTCCAGTCGCCGCTAAGCATAAGAAAAACGGCTGTAACCGTGTCCAGTGGAGAAGGCGGAGCTTTATCAGAAATCAAAGTTACGCTGGAAGTGGTTAACCGCTCTAAAAAGCCTGTTAAGGAGATAAGTGTTATTGATGTTATCCCGGGGATTGCCAACATGGAGAAAAATTTAGACGTTGGGACTTTAAAACCAAGGGAAGTCAAGCACAGCAAGATAGGCACGAAGGTATTTTGGTCCCTTGCTGAGCTGGATGCACATGAGCAGCGTTTAATTACCTATAATATTCGCGCAAAGCTTAACATTTTGGGAACGTTCAGCCTTCCGCGGGCTGCCGTGGAATTTAAAAAGAAAAGCGGCAGGAAGGGGAAAGCATATTCAAATGTTTTCCGCATAAGTGGTTAGCTTAAGCTTGATTTTTAAATAGGGTTAAATAGGGGTTTTAGGGAAAGCAAACCCTTCGTGTAAATGCCTTCGTGTAAATGTATTGGTGTAAATGTGAAATGTATTGGTGTAAATGTGCCTATCCAAAGATAGGCTTTGCGTGGATATTGAATCTACTTAATAGTGTTCTTCCCAGAATTTGAATTTTTCAAGAATATTCTCTACAGTTCCTAAGTACTTGATAACTCTCTGTTTTACTTTGCCGTCTTTATCTCTCT
>JBFMFP010000038.1:0-11971 GCA_040751885.1 Nanobdellota archaeon | reverse complement strand
AAAAATGAACACGCCTTAGCGCAGCTTGGGGTTGATAAGGGGCAAAGCCACTTGGGAAAAATGAACACGCCTTAGCGCAGCTTGGGGTTGATAAGGGGCAAAGCCACTTATAGGCGGAGCCTACGCTAACGCTTCGGCGAAACGGAAATGTTGCGCCGTTTATGCGCAGCATGGGGTTGATAAGGGGCGAAGCCACTTATGGGCGAAGCCACTTATTGGTTGGAGCCTCGTTTCACCCGGGAAGATTGAATATGCCAGCTGTTTAAGCTTTTATTCGTATCTTACTCTTCCTAAGTAAAAAGTTCCGGCTAGTTTGTCGCCATCAAGAACAACTCTTCCAAATTCGTCAACAAGGAGTTTGACATCAAGACCATCTACCGAGTCTGCAGGAAAATTTCTAAGGGCAGCTTCTAAGTCTTCAGGTGTATCTGTTTTGCTAATTCCTTCTAAAAAACCATAAGCTATTTGCATTACAGCACGAAGTTCTCTGTCGGATTTGCACAGATAACCACTGTTTTTTTCGTCCATAAGCCAGGAATCTCTTTGTATTTGAATGCTTACCATTTTGATTCTTTTCTCTCTGTTTTTTTTGTTTTTTTCTCCGTATTTTTTTTATCTTTGTTTCTTCTCCATTTCTGGGTAAATAAGTAAAAAAGGCTGGAAGGTTAGGTAAAAGAGGTGGTGAAAAACTATGCTTCCAGCCCTTGCTAAGTTCATTTATTGTTTACTTTATCTTACTCTTCTTTATCCTACCTACTTTATCTTTGTCTTGTTTCACTTCAAGCTTTTTACTGCACTTCTGCTTCAACTTCTATTTCCAACTCGCCATTAGCTGCTTTTACTTTTCCTTTGGCTTTAGCTGCACCAGCACTTCCAGCTTCAACTTCGTCTTCTTCATCTTCAGATTCTACTTCTTCTTCAACTTCGTCTTCTTCATCTTCAGATTCTACTTCTTCTTCAACTTCGTCTTCTTCATCTTCAGATTCCACTTCTTCTTCAACTTCGTCTTCTTCATCTTCAGATTCCACTTCTTCTTCGACTTCAGTGTCTGTTTTCTCAGTCAAAACTTTGTACTTTATTTTTACTTTTTCCTGCTTGTCAGCAGCTTTATCACCAGCTTCGGCAGCTTTTGCTTTTATTTTAGCAAATACAGCTTCCAAATGAGCTATTTGCTCAGGGCTCATTCTTTCCCTTTGCCTGGCTAAAATTCTGTCTTTAACTTCAGTTACCTTCTGCAGGTGCTCTTTCATTTCTTTTTGCACTTCAGCTACTTCTTTCATGGCTTTCTGTGCTTCTTGCGCATCACCATCGCTTTCAAGTTCATCTACAGCATCTTCAGCATCTTTCAGGTCTTTTTCATGTGCTTTCTGGGCTTTTTCTGCTTTATCCAGCTTCTTCTGTTTAATCATCAACTGTACTTCAGCCAGCCTTTCCTTTGCATGTGCAAGTCCCTTCTTGGCTTTTGCAGCTTTATTGAAAGTTAAAGCCAAATTGATTCTTTCCATTGCCCTTTCCAATCCCCACAACGGGCTGTCAGGGGTAACGCCAGCTTCTTGAGTTACTTCTGCTTCAACAGCTGCTTCTTCAGCCGGAGCACTTTCGGCTACTTCTTCTGGAGCAGCTACAACTGCTTCTGGAGTAGCTTCTCCTGTTGGTTCTGCTATTACATTATCTGCAGCTTGTTCATCGGTTGCTGGTGCTAGTTCTGGAGCAACATCAGCCACCGGAGCTGCTTCATCTTCTGCCCAAGCTACTGGTACACATAATACCAATAACATGGCCACAAACAAAGCTATTAGTTTTCTCATTTTTCAGGCCTCCTTGGTTTTATTTGTTTTTTAGTGTTTTAGTTGTTTTTGTTTAGCTATTCTTTTCCTTTTCATCGTCCCTTCCAGCGATGTTCTGCTTTCATCGGGCAGTGTTCCTGTAGGCTGTAAAGTATATGACCTATTTAAGAAATCCCTGAAATAAGCTGAAATAAAGTGAAACTAGGGCAGAATTGGTTAAATTAGGCAATATAAATTAAGCAACAGATTACAGCTTTGTATAGTATTTTTCTTCTTTTTTGAGCGGAGTTTCTTTTTTTGCATCTTCCTTTTCGGCGTTAGTTTTGTCTGCTTCACTACTCTCTTTCTTTTCCTTTTTTTCAGTAATTAACCTTATTTTATTGGTATTTCCGTAAGGTATCTTTTCTATCAGCCCTTTCTGCTCAAGATTACGCAATTTGCGGGAAAGCTTTACTTTAGACAGGCCGCTTTTCAGCTGCAATTGTTTCTGCCACAATTCGTGCCCTTCCGCTTCCAATAAAGCTTCCACAATTACTTTTTCTTCTTCAAACAAGTTTCTGGTTAAGTCGGAAGCAGGAACGGACTCAAGAGATTCTGTGCCTGGCTCTTTAATCCAGAGTTCTACTTTAGCCGGTGTTTTGTGCTTTCTTTTCTGGAAATAAAGAAAATAATACAGCAATAAAATTAAAACAAGCAATAATCCTCCTGCGAGAAGATAAGTAACAATACCCCTCTCTTTTTGCTCATCAAATATAACCAGAAGAGCTTCTCCTTTGGCCAAGTCGTCTTCATCCCAATTAATAATGATGCTTTTTCCATCCGTTTGAATATCTGCTGTTTTAGGTATAACTGAAGCCTGCGGTGAATCTAAACTGTACTTGAGAGTTGCACTTTCGGGAAGGGTTACAGTTATTGCTCTTTTGCCGGGGATTTTGCTCACATCCAGAATAAAAAAAGTATCGCTTGTCTTTTCAAGAACCGATTTGGTAATATATTTTATAGTTACTTTATTGAACAGCTCTTTTTGCCTTATCTTTATTTCCTGATGGTCTTCAAACTTTTCAATGTTGAAATTAAGCTCTTTTGCATCTCCCTTTGCTTCTATGGCAGCGGCGTCTTTGGGAATGCTCCAGGTAAATTCGCCTGTTTTTTCCTTTAATCCCATGCTCAGCTCAACAACAGCCTTCCCGGCCACAAGGGTATAATCTGCGTTGTAATTAGAAATGTAATTAGAAATGTAATTAGAAATTTCTGCTGCTTGGGCAGAATTAATAAATAAGACAAAGAAAGCGAAACCGATTGCCAAATATGATATCAAAAAAGGGAATGTTCTTGTTTTTTTGTGAATGGTTTTTTCGTAAATGACCATTTTTTTTCTTTTTATTTACTTCTTTTTATTTACTAGATTATACTTAAAAGAAGCTCTGTTTTTAAAAATTTAGCTTGAAAATGTAGTTTGTTCTGTAGTTAATTTATTCTGTAATTTATTCAAAATATTCATTCGGCATTAAAATTCTTCTCCTCTGTTTAGGCAGTTTTTCAGCCAATTCCCTTCCGCGGGCAATTAGTCTCTCATATCTTTGTTTGTCCTTTCTGGATTTTAGGCTTCGGGCAAATTCTCCTTTGCATTTAGTCCGCCAAAGCATATGCTCCATTTCATCAATGAGCATGTTGACAATGTCCGTGAAATCAATTTCCTGCAGGCGGTTGCTACTTTGTCTAATATTTCTTACTTTGAGCTGGATCATCTGGCATGTTTCGCCGTATTGATATTTATTGTCTACCCCCGGCGGCTGTTCACCGGAAATTCTCCCATTTTTCGTTATAGATTCCCTGCGTTCGTCCGGCTGTAATCTGTATTTCTGTAAACGGGCGTAGCTCCGTTTAAACATCTCCTCAGCATCCTGCTTATGATAGCCAACCACTTTTAAGCCAAACCAGTCGTCAATCTCTACTCTTCCTTTTGTGGATTCCTGCTTTTTCCATTCTGTCTGTCTTTGTTCTGCGACAAGCCTTTCGGCGATTTTTTCTATTCCTCTTTCGGTGTCTTTTCTTCTGCAGATAACTAATCTGGCCTTTCCTTTGGGTTCAAGAGGGTACTCTAGCTCAATATAAAGGGGAGTTTGCTGCAGGCTTTGGATAAAAGAAACATTTTTTTCCCTGGCGCTGTTATTAGAAGTTATTTCAACATATTTTCCCACCATATCTTTCTGTGTTCCCCGCAGATATTGTAAATAAGCGTCAATTGAACAGGGCCTGTTTTCGTACAAGAACTTTAAGTAAGACAAATAATCGGTAAAAGCAGCAACCTGCATTTCCCTGCCGTTAAAAAAATCCGCTTTTAACCGATCATACAGCTCCCTAAGATGCCTTTCACCTTCTTTTATTCTCTGTACGACGATGTCCTTTGCTTCATCAACCTGAGCCGGGCTTAACCTGTCGGTCATATGATAGAGAAACAACTGGCTTAAGGCTAGCTCTTCCAATGAGTCTGCAAAGGGCAGTATTTCTGCTGGTTTACTTGCTGGTTTGGTCATTTTTAAGTTGTTTAAGAGCTACGAGAGTAAATTTTAACCACATCAAGGGATAAAGCATATACTATAAGCATATACTATATATAGCTAATTTAAGTGAAAAGAGACAATTTATAAACTTTTTGGAGCTATTTATAAACTTTTCGGTAGTGAAATTGTTGGTAGTGAAAATAAGCGGAGAAAAGACCGGGAAAAGAATATGGCGAAAGAGCAAAACAGCAGGTATTAAGTCCGGGCTGGCGGGTCGGCCTGCCTCGGTGAAAACTTGCCGGTGATAATTGCTACAATATTGCTTCCTTTTCGCGAATGTTTTCACATCTTAACTTCTGGCAGATAGTTCAGCTCGGCAGGCACATTTAATGACCCTGCCAGCCCAGACAGATTAAAATACAAACGCAAAACAAAAAAAATTAAAAAGAGCAGGTAAAATTAAAAAGAGCGGTTGTTAATTAAAACTAAATTAAAAAAAGAATTAAATAAAAAAAGAATTACTTATAAAAAAAGAAAAAAAGAATTAAAAAAAAACTAAAAAGAGGTCTTGATGAAAAACTTAGAAATAGCCAAAATTCTGCATGGTATCGCTGATATTTTAGAGTTGCAGGAAGTGCCCTGGAAGCCGCAGGCATACCGGAAGGCGGCCCTGGCTATAGAAACTCTTTCTGAGGATATTGAGGAGATCTACAAGCGGAGCGAGCTTGAAGAAATTCCCGGAGTAGGAGAGCACATCGCCAGGAAAATAGAAGAAATTATCAAGACAGGAAAACTGAAGTATTATGAAGAGTTAAAGAAAAAAGTCCCCCTGAAATTAGACGAGCTGATGTCCGTTCCCGGCCTGGGGCCGAAAAAAATAAAACTGCTTTATCAGAAATTAAAAGTAAAAAGTATTAAAGATTTAGAGGAAGCGGCAAAGAAACAAAAAATTAGAAAAATAAAAACTCTGGGTGCTGTTACGGAAGAAAATATTCTTAGGGGCATAGAATTAGCCAAAGGAGCTAAACGATTCCCCCTGGGCAGAATAATGCCTTTGGCGGAAGAGATCAAACAGAAACTCTTGTCCCAGCCGTTCATCAAGCGGGTAGAAATAGCCGGCTCTTACAGAAGGAAAAAGGAAACCGTTGGCGATATAGACATCCTCAGCATTTCCGACAAGCCTGCAGAGACTATGGATTTCTTCACGAAAATGCCCGGAGTTAAGTCCATCTTAGCTAAAGGCACGACTAAATCAATAATTGTCTTAAATAACAATTTGCAGGTAGACATCCGTGTTCTTCCCGAGAAGGAATTTGGCTCTGCCCTGCAGTATTTTACTGGCGATAAAGAGCATAATATTGCTGTCCGTAAGATTGCCCTCAAAAAAGGCTATACTCTCTCAGAATATGGTCTTTTTGAATTGAAGACGAAAAAATGGCTGGCAGGAAGAAGCGAAGAGGAAATCTACCAAAAATTAGGCATGCAGATGCCTCCGCCGGAGATAAGGACAAATTCCGGGGAAGTGGAAGCAGCCCTTGCTCACAAGCTTCCTAAACTTGTGGAGTATAAAGAAGTTCATGCTGATTTCCACATTCATTCCGATTTTTCCGACGGGGATAATTCCCTTGAGGAAATGATCGCAGCAGCAAAAAAGCTTGGCCATCAGAGCATAGCTGTTACCGATCATATGGGTCCGCTTAAAATTGCTCATGCCCTTGACGAGAAAAGGCTGCAGAAATATGTCCAGGAGATTGAAAGGGTGGGAAGGAAAGTTCCTGAGATTAATGTCCTTATCGGCGCTGAGGTTGACATTGATAAAAACGGAAATTTGACAGCCACAAAAAAAATGCTCAGCCGGCTGGACTTTGTTTTGGCTGCTGTTCATTCTTCTTTTAAAATGCCTGAAAAAGAAATGACTGCCAGAATCATCCACGCCTTTGAAAATTATTCGGTTAATGCTCTTGCCCACCCCTCGGGCAGGTTGATCAATCAAAGAGAAAGCTATCTCTTTGATCAGGAAAAAGTTTTCCAGGCGGCCAAGGATAAAAATATTTTTCTGGAGATTAATGCTTTCCCCGACAGGCTGGACTTAAACGGGGAGCTGATCAGAAAAGCTTTGCAATTTGGCTGCAAATTTACCATAGGCACTGATTCCCACAACAGGGAGCAGCTCAAGTTTATTGAGTTAGGAACAGCTACGGCCAGATGCGGATGGCTGGAGAAGAAAGATTTGCTCAACTGCTGGGATGCAAAGAAGATCGGAAAAGCTTTGGAGAGATAAAGCGCTTTAAGGATGGTCTTTCCTGCTTAGAACTCTATAACTCCATCTTACAGCCACAAAAAGGTTTAAATAGGCTTAAAGTTTCTCTTTTATTACTGTAAAAAGAGGCGTTTATTATAAAATTTATTATTATAAAAAGGGGCAGTTGTATGAAAAAAAGCAGTGATGATAAAAGTGGAAGTAGTGATAAAAGCAGAAGTGGTTTTTTAAGTCGGGGCAGATCAATAGCTTTAACCATAATTGCTTTTCTGTTTGTTTTTTTTGTCATTTTTCCTTTGGCTTTCTCCATCTTTGACACATCCAAGTCAGGAAATGTAGCTTTAATTCCCATCAGCGGGCCGGTAACTGTAGAAGGAGATAGTTATTTAGGGTCAAGTACGGCTTCATCAACAGAAATTGTCGGTTTTATCAAAGAGGCTGAAAAAAACCCGCGTGTGAAAGTTATTATGCTGGAGATAAATTCTCCCGGAGGCTCAGCAGTCGCTTCCGATGAGATAGCTTCTGCAGTCAGGAAAGCAGAAAAACCGGTGATTGCTTTAATCAGGGAAACGGGCGCTTCCGGAGGATATTGGATCGCTTCCTCTGCAGACCATATTATTGCCAACAGAATGTCTATCACCGGAAGCATAGGCGTATTGTCTTCTTACTTGGAATTCAGCGGGCTGATGGAAAAGTATGGCGTGAATTACGAGCAGCTGACCGCCGGGAAGTATAAGGAAATTGGTTCGCCATTTAAAGAATTAAGTAGTGATGAAAGAAAAATACTTCAGGATAAATTAGATAAAATACATCAGTTCTTCATAGAAGAAATTGCTGCCAACAGGAAATTGCCGCAATCCAAAGTAAAAGCAATAGCTAGCGGAGAATTCTTTCTGGGCGCAGAAGCTTACGACTTGGGTTTGATAGACGAGCTGGGCGATAAGGATACAGCTGAAGAATACATAAAATTGAATTATGGTCTTAAAACAGTAGATTATGCCGTTTACGAGAGAAAAACCAGCCTTCTGGACCTGTTCAAAGTAATGTCTTCAAATATTTTTTTTAATATCGGCGAAGGGCTGGGTGCAGTTTTCATTAAAAGCGGGAATAATTTAGTGATGGTTTGATGGATAATTATAGTCCAATAAAAATAACCCGATAAAAATAAATCTGGTTTAATAATTATAAAAATGGAGGGTAAAAACAATTTATTTGCAGGACGTTTTGCGGGACGTTTGTCTGTAATCATCTTCTTGTTCATATTTTGTCTGGCGATAATTTTAACAGCTTCTGTGCTGGCTGCTCAGGCAGAAAATGATGTTAATAATGGGAATATTAAAGGATTAGCCAAGATTAAGGGCCTAGATAAGGGCGCAGCACAATTTGTGGACGAGGATGTTGTAAAAGAACTGCAGGAAGAAAAGGCAGTAAAAGTAGTTGTGATGTTAAATGATGAATTAAGTGCCGGTGTAAAATTAAATGCGGATGCCGAAAGCGTTGAAACAAAAAGAGAAAAAATACGAAAAAGCCAGGATGATGTCTTGAGAAAATTAAAGATTAAAGAGATTAAAGAACTTAAAGATACCGGGGTTGTTCAGGAGATTGCATCTAACAGCGATAATCCAGCCGAAGATTACAATTTAAATTACGATTTTGAATTAGAACATAAGTTTGCAACTATCAACGGATTCAGTGGAAGGCTGACTAAGCAGGGATTGGAAAAGCTGGTTAGTTCTGGACGGGTTAAAAAAATTCTGGCCGTTAAGCCGCTTCAGCTTTTTCTTGACAGCTCTGTGCCGGTGATTAATGCTGATGATGTTGTTAACCTTTCTTTAAATGGCTTTTCCATCAATGGCTCGGGAGAAACTGTCTGCGTAATTGACACAGGAATTGACTATACGCATCCGGCTTTAGGCGGCTGCACAGACACTTCTTTTCTTGCCGGTAATTGCTCGAAAGTAATTGGTGGTTATGATTACGGAAATGACGACAATAATCCGCTGGATGTCAATGGCCACGGGACCCATGTAGCCGGGATAGTTGCTTCAGAAAACAACGTTTACAGAGGAGTTGCTCCCGGAGCAAAACTTATTGCCCTAAAAGTGTTTAATGATTCAGGTATAGGTGACAGCGATGATGCAATTTTGGCGATAGACTGGTGCATTAATAATGCTTCTCGCTTTAACATATCTGTAATTACAATGAGCTTAGGTGTGCCTACCCCTTACACAAGCTATTGCGATGCTGATGACTCTACAGGTTTGGCTGCTGCTGCCAGCGCGGCTGCTACAGCAGGTATTTTTGTAGATGCTTCTGCCGGGAATAATGAGGGTACAAGCGGAATAACTCCGCCTTCCTGCGGAATGAATGTGACTTCAGTCAGCTCTACTAATGACGGGGATGAAATTTCTGGTTACAATACAGCTCCCATTCTCAGCTTACTTGCGCCCGGAAGCACAATAACTTCAACTTATCTAAGCAATAATTATGTGACGATGAGCGGAACGTCCATGTCTGCCCCGCATGTTGCCGGAGCAGCCGCTTTACTGCTTCAGTACAACAAATTGCTCCATAACAAAACGCTTACACCCTTTCAGATAAAGGATAATCTCAATGCTACGGGAAAGAGAATTATTGATAGCAGGAATATTTCCGGCAGGGTTGATCTTGCTTTTTCACGGATAGATACTCTCGCAGCAGTACTTTCATATGACAATATTACTCCTTCTCTAAGCATTGTAGCCCCCACTCCGGAAAATAAATCTGCTCTTAATAGTATTTTCATAATCAATGTTACTTCCGCTGAATCATTGTCAAATGCTGTTTTGCAGTGGAATTATTCTCTTAATTATACTCTGCTGAGAAGCGAAGCCAAAGATGGAATAAATTATTACTATCATTATACTTTAAGTGCTAAGAAAGGCAATTATTCTTACAGGGTATTTCTGTTTGACGTAGCTAACAACAGCAATTTTTCCGAAGAGAGATTTATCTATTTTCAGAATAGTACTCCTTCATTGTCTGCAACGAATATAAGCCCATCAGTTGCTTATACCAATACCAATTTAAGCGTTAATTTTACAGTTGTGGACCTCGATAATGATTTAATGACTCTGTATGTTAAATGGTACGTAAATGGAATAAATGTTTACAATCAGACCAACATCTCTTTAGCTAACGGCTCGATGGTTGTTTCAGAATTGGCCGGGGGTAATTTCAGCAAGAATTCTGTTGTAAATGTTTCTGGTTATGTAACTGACGGAGTTACTGATTCTTCTCTATCGTGGCCTGATCCTGTTACTATAAACAATTCTCTCCCGAGCATAACTTCTGATCTGGAGAGGGTAACTCTGAATGTAACTTTAGATACTCCCGGCTGGAGCTTTGATTACAATGCTGCTGATTTGGACGTTGACGAAGGGGTAGATACTTTAACATGGTCCAATAATGGCTCGTTGTTTGTGATTAATTCCAGTAGCGGAATAATTAATTTCACACCTACAGAAAACCAAATGGGCAATTACACTTTTCTTGTTAATGTTACCGACGGAACAAACTCCAGCGAGGACAATTTTGTTTTGATGATTAATGATCTTCTTGCACCAAGAGTTAACATTTTATATCCGGCTGGAACAATTGTTTCCAACGGGACTGTCCAGCTGAATTTCTCTGTAAGCGAAGCTAATTTTGCTGCTGATTCAGGCTCATGCTGGTTTAACTTAAACAACAATTCCATTAATGTTACTGTGAACAGCTGTGCAAACACAACCATGAATGTTGCAGACGGGATTGTGAATGGGACAAATACAATAACTGTTTATGTTAATGACAGCTCCGGAAACTTAAATACAACTGTGCAGGCATTCAGCATTGCCTTAGATCAGGCTGCGCCTACAGTTGATTTTTCCTGCTTACCGGTGACAGTTAGTGTAGGTGGGACTATTTCGTGTACGTGCAACGGCACGGATGACCTTGATTCCAGCCCAGCAATATCTTACGCAGCAAGCCCCCCTACATCCAGCGCAGGGACGTTTACAACTTCCTGTACTGTAACTGATGATGTGGGCAATGCTAACACAAGCAGCATTTCCTATACTGTCACTGAAATTCCACCAAGTAATCCTTCGCCATCTTCCAGTTCTGGGGGCGGTGGAGGTGGCGGCGGAGGAAGTACAATTACTGCTGAGGCTGCAACTGAGCCTGTTGCAGAAAAACCTGCTGAGGAGATTGTAGAGGTGATTGCTCCCCCACTTAATTCTGCAGAATTAGTTACCGAATCTGCTACAGGAGAATCCCAGCCTGCTGAAATTATAACCGAGCCTGCAAAAGTTGAAACTATTGCCAGCCTTCTTAAAGATGAACTAACTACAATTCCAATAAAGAATCCAAATATTGCTGTTAATGAAGTGCAGCTGGAGAGTAACATCAACAAAGAAATTACTTTAAAAGTGTCGGCTTTGCAGAGCGGTCCGGAGGGAACTGCTGAGCTTTACGGAGTATATCAGTATTTTGAAATAACAACTGATCTGCAGGAGGGGGAAATAGACAAAGCGAAAATAGGTTTTGAAGTTCTGAAAGCATGGCTTGCAGAAAATAATTATTCTGAAAAGAGCGTAACCCTGCAGACTTTCGGGGATGGCAAATGGAAAAAACTGAAGACCAAGACCGTTTCTGAGAATGAACAGGAATTAACCTCAGAAGCGAAAGTGAAACACTTCTCTTTCTTTGCGATTACTGCTGAAGAGAACATACCCGGATTTTTTGCCAGGATTAATTTCCTTAACGGTCTTACTAGCAAACTTGGATTAAGAGAGTTTATCTTGATCGCTCTTGCTGCCCTTACTCTCTTGTTAGTTTTGGTTTATTGGAAATTAAGAGATTGATGGAGAGAAAGAGATTGAGGCTTGTGCGCTGGGAAAAGTATGCCTTGGGAGAAGTGTGCATTGGGAAAAGTGTGCATTGGGAAAAGTTAAGCAAAACACGAACAGAGATTAAGCAAGAATTTTCTTTTTTTTGATAATTTCCTTTTTTTTGATAACTTATTTTTTCTTTGATGATTTGCTTCTTGCTAACCGAAATGAAGTTGAGTAAACGTAGTAGTAATATATTCAGCTTTGTGAAGCAAAGTCGTCTTGGTCGCTTGCTCGGCTGGTTTTTTTCTTTGTCCATCGCTGTAAACAAGATGTGCTTTCAAAGAAAACCAGACCTTAACTTCTCGTAAATAGCTCTGCCTCGCTCGCCTTAAGACCATGACGACGACTTTACTTCATTTTGCTAAAGTATTACACGTAGTAGGCTTTGCGTGGATATTAACTGGTGTTAGCCAGCTTCTTAAAGTAAGAGAGCCTTCTCCTGTTATGAAGGATAATTCGTGCAGTAACCTGGCTCAACTTAGAAGTCACCCTTCTCTTCGTAATCAT
>JBFMFP010000037.1:0-12646 GCA_040751885.1 Nanobdellota archaeon | reverse complement strand
TAAAAAAATAATTAAAATAAAAAATAGTTAAAATAAAAAATAATTAAAGAAGTAAAAAATTAAAGAGGTAAAAGCATGAAAAAAATTATTTGTCTGGGCTTGGTTCTTTTTTCCTTGTTTTTGTTATCCTGCGTGCCGGCGGAGAAGAAATGCAGCGTGGACAGCGATTGTGTTCAGGCAGCCTGCTGCCATGCCAGCGATGCAGTTAACAAAGAGTATGGGCCGGACTGCACGGGGAGAATATGCACGGCAGTATGCCAGCCGGGAACGATTGATTGCGGACAGGGAAAGATTAAGTGTGTTAAAGGAGAATGCAAAGCGGTGATGGGCTGAGTGGTGATGGGCTGAGTTCAGGGCAGAGCTATTTTCAGCAGACATTATTCTATTTAGCGAATGACGGCAGGTCGCTCGGCTCGCCGACGCTCGTTGTGCATTTCGCAGATAATCGTAGTAAATTAAAATAGCGTCGGAACTAACTTCCATCTTACGAATAGTTCAGCTCGCCTCGCCTATTGACCAAGCCGTCATTCGCTGAGCGAGAAGAATTTTTTCAGCAATAAGTTTTTAATTACTGCTTTTCTTCTGTCTGTAAATGAAACAGCTTCCCAGCTCTTTTTTTGCCCGAGATACTGTTAAAGTAGCCCGGGAGCTGCTGGGAAAAATAATTTCTGTAAATGGTTTCAGGGGAAGAATTGTGGAAACGGAGGCTTACGGCACGGATCCTGCTTCCCATGCCTACAGAAAGACGGAACGAAGCAGCATAATGTTTGACACTTACGGTTATGTTTATGTCTATTTAATTTATGGGATGTACAACTGCATTAATTTCACGACGGAGAAGGACAAAGCCGGAGCTGTGCTGATACGGGCAGTAGAGCCATTGAACAGGCTGGAGGAATTAAAACAAATAAGAAAAACAAAAGATATCGCTAATTTGTGTTCCGGTCCGGGCAGGTTGTGCCGGGCTTTCGCAATCGGCAAAAGTTTTAACGGACTGAAGCTGGGAAAGGAAATCAGAGTTCTTGACGACGGGTTTAAAGTGATAAAAATAGGCTCCAGCTCCAGGATAGGCATAAAAGACGCTCTTGATCTGCAGTGGAGATTTTTTATTGAAGGAAATGAATTTGTCAGCAGGGTGAAGTAACAGAGCGAGGTAATTGCCTGTTTGTTGTTTGTTGAGAGTGCTCCTAAATTTATCTTTTGACGGATACTCCTAAAATAGAAAAATTTATATATTACTTCTCTTAGATAATCAAAATGGCTAATGAAAATCTGCTTAAGCGCCTGGAAGGGTTGCATACTGTGGAAACCGTAGCTGAAGCGCTGAAGATCAATCGGCAGTCTGCGCTTAATCTTCTCAGCAGGCTGAAGAAAGAAGGCTATGTCACTGTCAGCGGCGGCGGGAAGCAGAAACGGCTGTATAAAATAACCACAACAATCCAGCGCAAGCGCTCTCCGGGAATGTTTGACGTGCTTAACAAATATTCACCGATGAAGTTGATGCCCTGGTTTGACCATCAGGTGCATGGCCATTATGGTCCGGAAGAAGCATTGATTGATGCTTTGGAAACCAAAAGTTTTAGAGCGATATTGGCAAGTTTAAGATTGTTTAATCATATCACTGATTGGCCAAAATTATACCGCCTGGCAAAAGCAACGGGCAACTGGCAGAAAGTCGGTGCATTGTACGACGTAGCCAGAATGTTTTTTCGGGTAAGGAAAATGCCGGAGAGATTTAGGCAATTAAAGTTTAAGAAAAAAAAGTTTAAGAAAAAAAATTATATAACCTTAACGTATCTCACCAAAGAAAAGATTTTTTTTCCCATTGAAAGAAAATGGAAAGTGCCCATTCCTTTTAGGCTGGGTGATATTAGAAAGGTGCAGTATGCTAACACATAAAGATCAATTGGATTTATTCACGTTAGTTGCCAAGAAATTAACTAAAAACGTTGAATGCTATGCTTTTGGCGGGAATGCCCTGATGTTTTATGGATATAAAGAAGAAACTAAAGATGTGGATTTATTATTTGAAGTGGAAGTTTCTCGTCAAGAGCTTATCCGTGTCCTTTCTTCTCTGGGCTATGTGGAAACAAGTCCGGTAAAAATTTATCTTCCTGAAAAACTGAAAGATCCTCACCGCCCATTGATGTATAAAAGAGGAGAAAGCAGGTTTGATTTATTTATCGGTAAAATATTTAAGACTCTTCTTAGTTCAAAAATGAAAGAGGATGTTTTTGCCGTTCATGATTTTAACGAAGAGCACAATTTAAAGATTAAAGTGCTGAGAAAAGAGCATATTGTTCTTTTGAAGGCGATTACAGAACGCCAGAATGATTTTGATGATATTAGGCTAATTCTTGAAAAGGACAAAACTTTTGACTGGCAGTACCTGATTGACGAAGTGCTCTGGCAGTATAAGCATGGCGATTCCTGGGTGCTTTTGGATATGGAAAAAGTAATGCGGGAATTGAAAAAGTACGTCTTTATTGAAGAGAAATACTTTAAGCAGATGTATGCTGCTCTTGGGAAAAAGTAATCTTGTGAAGAAGTAACCTATTGAAGAGGTGATCTTGTAAAGAAAGAATAATCCGTTAATTATTTATGTTACTGCCAGATTGTTTGTTTTATGCGGGGGTGCCGGAGTGGCCAAATTGCTTAAGCAAGACCAAACGGGCTACCTTGAGGGGGTAGTGGCTTAGTGCCTGCGCGAGTTCGACTCTCGTCCCCCGCATCATTTTAGATTTTTACTGTGAGCAAATACTGATGAGCAGAAATAGCCAAAAAGTTTAAGAGTACGCTTCTATTTTATTTATTAAAATGGCCAAAAAGTACTTAAACCAAGGGAGGTTTTCAGAGATGGTATCCAATGATAATATATCCAACGATAACGGAAGGGCAACAAATGAAGCTGCTGCACTGGTTAGGCGTGCAAAAGGTCCTGCTGAAGAAATACAAGAAACCAGAGCAGGATTGGAGGGAGCTATTGAGCAGGGAAGAGAAGCTCTCAGGCGGGCTGGTGAAGCGCATCAGGATTGTCAATCCCATACTGGCTGGCCGGGAAGAGAATATGGCAGCCAACAATGTTCTAAACCGGGATCTGGGGTAGAATATACCGTCAGCGATAGTTCAGGATTTGTAAGATATATCGGGACAGACTATGAAAGAGCCCGGAAAATTGCTGCAAGATTTGGATGTGGTTCAATAACCATCCTTCCCCGGGCATTAGATGACAAACCCTGGCCGGAGTACGTTTCCCCAGCGCAATAGTTTTTACATTTTTCCTTTTTTACATTTTTTCTTGTCGGATTGAAATTTAAACGTGTAAAATTCTTTCAGTTTTTTCACTTTTTTTAATCTCACTCAAAAACTATTTCCAAAAACTATATAAGGGGGAATAAAATAATATTCCCTGATGGACACAAATCCTCTCTGGGAGATAACTCCGGAAGCTAAAATGCTTCCTAAATTAAATAATCCTATCTTTATTGAAGGGCTTCCAGGTATTGGGAATGTTGGTAAAGTTGCCGTAGATTTTCTCATTGAAGAATTAGGAGCTAAAAAAATGTACTCTTTCTTTTCGTACAGGTTTCCACATTCGGTGTTTGTTAATGAAAAAAATCTCGTGGAAATGCCTAAGATAGAGGTTTATTACAAGCAGTTTAACAAGCAGTTTAACGGCGGCGAGAGCGGCAGAACTGGCAGCAAGGCCAGAGGCAAAAAAAGAGATTTGCTTCTGCTGAGCGGAGATGTGCAGCCGATAGACGAAGAGAGCTGTTATGCCTTCTGTGAGGAAATATTGAAAATTATGAAAAAACATAAATGCAGCGAGTTTATCACTACCGGCGGCATAGGGCTGCAGGACATTCCTGAAAAGCCGCGTGTTTTCTGCACGGCAAATGATGCCCAGTTGCTTAAAGAATATGTTAAAAAGGGGATGCTCGTGGAAAAAGACATTTTCGGGGTAGTCGGACCGATCATAGGCGTTTCAGGAATCCTTTTGGGCCTGGGCAAAAAGAGGGGTGTAAAAGGGGTTTCCCTGCTGGCAGAGACTTTCGGAAACCCGTTGTACCTGGGAATCAAAGGGGCAAAAGAGATACTTCGCGTTCTGGAAGACAAGTTTGCCTGGGGCGTTGACCTGAAAAAGATGGCTAAAGAAGTTACTGAGATTGAAAATGAGCTTATCAAAAGGGCTAAGGAATGGGAAGCTTTGGCTTCGGAAGCAGGAGCAAGGGCCAAAAAAAAGGAAGTTGGGTATATAGGGTAGGTAGAATAGGTGGAATAGGTAAAATAGGTAGTAGGATAGGTAAAATAGGTAGAATAGATTGGTTATTTTTCTGTTATTTTTCCTCTAGTCTCTTTGTAATGTAGTCGTAATGAGGCGTTTTTTTCTGTAATTTCTCCTCTATTTTTGAGCTTACAGTCAGCACAACCTTTATAAATAATTAAGCTATCCCTAAACCAATGTACAAAAAGAGGTTTGATGTAGATAGATGTAGATGGATTTCTAGCAGTTTTAGGTCCGATTTTATGCTTAATTATGGCGGCTATGAAAGCGAAAAAGGGCAGAGCAGGCATAACAAAAAAGGGCAGGTTACAGTGTTTATCATTTTGGGCATCCTTCTGCTTTTAGCCCTGGCTTTAATCATTCTTTTAAGAAAGGAAATCATCACTTTTAAGCCTGAAGAGCTCATTCCTGCAGAAAAGGGGAAAATCAAGAATTACATAGACACCTGCATAAAAGATGCCGGCGAAGAAGCTTTGTTTAAGATAGGGCAGCAGGGCGGCTATATTGAAGTGCCTTCTGAGATTACAGCTGACGGGAATCTTCATCTGAAGACCTCTCCGTTTACTGTCGTGCCTTATTGGGCCTATGGAATGAGCACAAACATTCCTTCGTTGCAGAATATAAAAGAGCAGATAGACGATTATCTGGAGAAGAATGTGCGCAACTGCCTTCTTGAAACTAAACTTGAAACTAAACTTGAAACTAAACTTGAAACTAAACCTTTCCAGGAGGCGTATGATCTTGTGGAAAAGAGCGATATTACTGCCGATACAGAAATTGCCGACAATAAAGTGATTTTTAACGTCCACTGGAATCTGGAAATAAAAGACAAAGCCGGAGAAGTCATCGCCGAGATAATTGACCATACGGCTGAGTCAGATATCAAGCTTAAGCGCGTTTATGAGGCTTCGCGCAGGATTGTGGAAAGAGAAATGGAAACCCTCAAGTTTGAAGATATTACCCAGGATTTGATTGCTTTAGAGCATCCCGCTGTGCCCGTGGCCGGAATGGAAATGAGCTGCAAGCAAAAAGTATGGAAAATTGAAACCGTTAAAAGCACTCTGCAGGATCTGCTCAGGATAAATATCCGCGAGCTTAAGGTCAAAGGGAGCGATTACATTGAATTCCCGCAAGAGCTTCCTTACTACCAGAACCATTACATTTTTGATTTGGGAGACGATTTTACTGATTCTAAGTCTAATTCTGAAGTTTCGGTTTTATTTGCTTATGAAAATAATTATCCCTTTGCCTTTGAAGTTACTCCCCGCTCCGGTATGTACATGAAAAGCAACCAGCTCGGCGGAACTAACGAGCTTTTGTCATTTTTATGTGCTCAGGCCTGGAAGTTCGTTTATGATGTTTCTTTTCCCGTGCTGGCTACAGTTACCGATGAAACTACAGGATACACTTTTAAGACGGCGTTTACTGTTCACATCAGGAAAAATATCCCTGACAGAA
Source organism: Nanobdellota archaeon (assembly GCA_040751885.1). GTDB lineage: Archaea > Nanobdellota > Nanobdellia > Woesearchaeales > GW2011-AR9 > JBFMFP01. The sequence continues at coordinate 6,903 of JBFMFP010000037.1, read as the reverse complement.
GCGGCGAAATTACTCCGCGGAAAACCTTCTTTTATGACACTTTAACTGACGATGAGTTCTGCAAGGAAGCAGTTGTCCCCATGACTGTTTCTACATATAAGCTTATTGAGGATGAGAAAACAGGTGTTTATGAGCGGGAGCCTTTGGAAAATGTAGACTTGTCTTTTACCTGCCTTAAATATCAGTGCAATGTCGGGAAGACCGAGTATGATTTTGCCGGCTTGGGCGATGTTGCGGCCTACAAAACCAATTTTCCTTACTGTGTCGGCGGGATTATCAGAGGGAAGAAAGAAGGCTATAAAGACGGCTGGGTCAGGGTAGTAACTTCTGCCGACGGCAAGGCGGAACTTGATTTAGCGCCATTGCTGTCATTCCCTCTGGAAAAAGTTAAGATAGTTAAGCATGAGCTTGGCAGCGAAATTATCGGCGGTAAAGTAGGTATCGGCAGTAAAGTAGGCCCGGCAACCGGATTGGAGGATAAAGAAGTTGCGACCATTAAACTGACTTATTTGAAGGGCGGTCAGTCATTTCACGAAGTCAACTATGTAATTTCAAAGGCTTTTGACCCAAAAATAACGGCCGGGGAGGAAGTAGAATTTTTAGCTGGTGCGGACTTTACCTATGCTCTGGAAATAGATATTTTGGGTGAAGATAGATTTATCGGCGGATACAAAGGCAATTGGACGGTTCCCTGGGATCAGCTGCAGAAAGCAGATGAAATTGTCCTGCATACAGTCAGTAAAGAAAGCCCCAGCGAGGAAGAGATGTACGGGCTGCTCCTTGGGCTTAAGCAGGGAAGCGCTTTAGTGCCTACTCCGGAAATAAAATAAGAGAAAATAAAGTAAAATGAAATTAAGTAAGAAAATGATTATAAACTTTTTTGCTTTATTAGTTATCGTTCTTTTCATCAATCTTCCTTTAGTCAGCGCTTTGGAAATATCTGCAGTGCAGGTAAGCAACCTTACCGATAAAGAAGCAGTAGTGGAATGGAAAACAGATCAGCCGGCAGATAGTTTTGTTGATTATGGCTCATCTAAAGACAGCTTGACTTCAGTTGGTGATGCCAGTTTGGTTAATGAGCATAAAGTTCCGTTGCATAGTCTTGCTGCAGAAATGACTTATTATTACAGCGTTAAGAGCGGTGATGTCAAAGATGATAATTCCGGCAATCTTTATTCTTTTACCACTCCTGCTCCCGATGTAACTCCCCCGGAGATTGTTGTTGAGATTCCAGCATTCGTAAAGGGAAGCATGCTGGATATCAAAGGGAAGAGCGAAATTGGCGCTGCAGTTAACATTTACGTGGATGGCTCTTTGATGGGAAGCACGACTGCCGTGTCGGAAGGTGCGGAAGGGGGTCTGGAGGGCGTATTCTCTTTTTCCAATATCCAGCTGAAAAGTAATCAGGACAGTAACATTAGGATTGAAGCGATGGACAAAGCTGGAAATAAGGCTTCTGTGGAAGGAAAAGTATTTGCTGACACCGGCAAGCCAAAAATTAAGCTGGAATCAGCTCCTGCTGTTGTCGGAGATAGAAAATTCATCTTAAAAGGGACAATTTCTGAAGAGAGCTCTTTTGAGATTTTTGTAAATAACAAGTCTGCTGGTAAGGGAGAAGGCAAAAGCATTGAGCAGGAAGTGCGTCTTGAGGAAGGAAAAAATAGTGTTAAAGTTACCGCAGCTGATAAAGCCGGGTGGGAAGCAGTTGAAGAGCTTGTCGTTGAAGCCGATGCCAAACCACCCACAGTGGAAGCGGAAATTGAAAAAGGATATGAATATTACGAAGGCCGGGCAGAGTCTGCCATTCACGGGACTACCGAGCCGGGAGCAAAGGTTTACCTATACATCTATCGCCCATTGGGGTACCAGTTTAATCCTGATTTCAAGAAAGCCAGGGATATGGTTACTGCTGATGAGAAAGGGGAATTTACTTTTGAAGAGACAGACTTTTCAGTTTCAGTTTTAGACCGCCCAATTGAAGAGCTGGCGCCTAAAGAAGTTCCCTCCGGCTTGCAGAAATTTACCATTTTTCCCGTAGAGCAAGTTGCCGCCCAGCAGAGGTATTCTTATTATGTGTTCATCATTGCTGAAGATAAAGCAGGCAAGACAGGATATTGGCAGAAAGTTGTCAATGTGCATACCTGTTATTCGGCAGATTTTGATTTTGGTGTGGATTCGTTGCCTAAATTCCAGGCTCCTTTGCGTCTGGTTCCGCAGCTGTTAGATAGTGGCCGGCAGGAAATCCAAACAGTATTCCAGTTTGATTATTTGGGCAAGTTAGGCGTGCCAAAGATTGTTAATAACGAGCAGGTAGAAAAAGGGGCAAAAATAGTCAGCGCAACTTTTGAAAAAGCCTGCACTAAGTCCATGACTGAAGACAGCAAGTTTGGCTTGGGATGCAAAATACTGCCGGCAAAAGAAGGCCATCAAATCATCAGCCCGGATCGTTCTGCAGTTTATGTAACATGGAAGCTATTTAGCACTAAGGAGTTCAGCAGGAATAAAGAAGATTTCTGGAATGAATTCAAGAAAAGGCAGGTAATTTTCCCGCTGAAAATCAGGGTGCAATATCAGGAGAGAACGGGCGAGAATCAGTGGGGCCCGATAAAGACACAAACGTCCTGTTATGAGTTGGGTTATTTTGTAGATATTCCGATTGAAAGCAAAAATATGATTCCTGACTTTCTGGCTGAAGACAGCGTGGAAGCATTGGACTGGACGATAAAGCAAATTCAGACGATTAGGCCCTATCTGGAAAAAGCCTATATCATCACCGGGATAAGCTGCATGGCTTCCTGGCTGTTAAGGACGGCAACACGCTGGGGAAGAATTCTTACTTCGCGGATGGAATATGTTTATACCCAGTTGAGGCCGGCTGAGGAAGCTGAGAAGAAAGGAGAAAAATTTGACAAGGAAACTCAGGGCTGCCCCTCTCCGGCAGGGCAGTATGAACTTTATTTGGAAGATACCATTGAAAACTGGAAAACTCTGGATCCGAACACGATTCCTAAAAAAGTTGCTGAAGCTTTAAACGACCCGGAGAAACTTAAAGCATTTACTTTAGAAGAGCGTTGCCCAAGCACAGCTTCAGCCTGGAAATTTGAAGCTGCGTTAAATCAGGCGTACCAATGGACTTGTGACCGCTCTTTCTGCAGAAAAGTTCCAGCAGGGTGGACGGCCGAGAAAACTACTGATCAAATAGGTGAAGTTGTTCTTAAGCAGCAGCAGTGTGCAGTAAGCGGAAGGGGCGTTCCGTTGATGAAGAGGGAGAACTGCCAGGAGCTGGTAAAAGCAAATCCCATTAATATGCCTACATATGTTGACGCCAGCAAGGTTAGTGTTTGCTGGCAGACTGCAGACGGAACTTTATATTATTATAATGAGCAGGGTTTAGCTCCCGATGAAAGGGAAGAAACAACCAAAGGTATTTATCGGTTAACTCCTGTAGGCAATGTTCTTGGTGATTTAGCTCCGGCTAAGGAAAGGCTGATTGCCTACAAACCAGAAGATTCGGAAGGTTACATAGTCGGGAAGGAAAGAAACTGCAAGGATGTCTGCAATAATCCCCGTAAGCCGGAATATAAAGCTGATACAGAGAATTCTGTTGATGGCAAAGGTTGTTATGATGAAAAAATTGATACTGATGGGCAGGTGAGGCTGTTTGGAAAAGGCGAGAAAAGATTGGGTGAAGCGGAGAAAGAAGAGGGCCGTCCGGCCAATAAATATGCTGCCGGATATACAAAGGATTGTTTCATTAAAGGCTACGAAAAAGGGAAAGCAGGAGATATAGAGTACAGCGGCGGAGAGCCGCTATTCCAGCAGTGTGTCTGCGTGGGAAAAAAAGAAGAAAGCAATCTCTATAAAAGTAATGACCTTTCGTTAAGGACTGCCGTGAGGAAGGAGGGCGAGAAGGAAGAAGAATGGTTCTACCAGCAGGAAAGGGTCTTTACAGAATCAAGGAAGACTAAGGGGACTTACTATCCTCCGGAAAGGTATTACTCAGGAAGGGATTTCTCAGGGGCGTTCGGGCAGGATTATCTGTTGGATTATTTCCGGGGAGAAAACAAAGAAGTTGCGGAAATCAATCCTCATTCGCAGATAATCGGCATGTTCCAGAGCCTCTGCTTATCGGCAATATTAAAGAATATGCGCATGCTGGAGAGTATTCTTACAGGGTTAAGAAATTGCCTGATTGAAGCAAAGTATACAGGACTGCATGACGCAGGAATGTGTAAAACTATGTTTGCACAGAATGTCTGTGGATTGATTTACAAAGCTATTGGCTACCTGACTTCCGGATGCCATTCTCTTAATTTTGAAGATGTAGGCAAGGAAGGGGCTTTCGGTGATGTAGGCATGTTTGTTTCGGAAGGATTTGATTCCATGGATGCAGCCGTGGAAAGCTCAATTGACGATTTGCGTGAAGATTACGGCAATGCTGCGCTCAATGAATATTTCAAAGGCGGAACGCAGGGGTTTGCCCAGTCAATGTGTTTGGCCGCTTTTGGTTATGAATTCCCTTTGTTCAGCGAAGAGTTTCTGCTGGATGCTGCTTATGCCACGCCGATGAAATCAAGTATAATTGTTGCACCAGCAGAAAGGGAGTTAAGCACTTACAATCCGGCGCAGCAAACGGCTGTATTTAATTACAACATTGGCGGTGTGATTTTGCCCGGGTGCAGGATCAGGCAATGGAAACTGTCTTTGAAATGCATTGGTGCGGAGGATTTGGGCAGGCCGGGAGTGGACACAACTTGCAGCGGGAAAGGCTGTGATTGCATTAATGCCCAGAGCATCGTCTCGCCGTTGGAAGCTGAGAAAACAAGAATGCTAGCTTCCGGCTTTAATTTGCCTTCCGGGCAGATGTTCAGCATACCTTTGGAATCCCCGCAAAGAGTAGATTCACATTACCGCTATGACCATGCTCTTGTAGAGCTGGTTTTGGATCCGTCTGAGAAAGGCAATGAGGAGAAATGTTTTGATGAAGGCTATTACGAAAGCATGAAAGGGATATTTTACGTTCCTTTAACTGATGTCTCGCCTCCGGCTGAGTTAATTTGCAAAGCCGACTTAACTACCGGAAGATATGTCTGCCCGGAATTGTCGGGCATGTTTGGTTTTGGTGGAGCATACATAGAAGAGCCGTTTGTTTCCTGCTGGGACAAGAAAACTGAATCCTGGGTTAATTGTGAAACGCCTAATATGTTTTTACTCAATGACCCGATAAAAATCAAAGTTCATCTGAGCATGGATGACAAAGGGAAATGCCTGGGCAGGAAAATAAATCCGCTTCTTCCCGGGCTTGTTCCTGATGGAATACGCACACTGCCGGCAAATGTTCCCGGCCCGTTGACAGTTGAAGAAAATTTGGGAATAGTTAATGCGCAGATTTTTGGAGGAGCATATACCAGTATACAAAAAACAGCAGCCAGCGACCTCGGCTGCGGTTTGGCAATCAAGGAAAATCCGCCGGAAGCTACGGAGGGAACCGCAGGGCAGAAGTTTGAATTTAATTTTATTCCCCAGCCGGATGGAACTGTACAATTAAAGATGTCAGGAAATGTTAATTTAAAAACGGCGGGTTATGACAACAGCGAAGGTTATCTGAAAAAAGATGGAACCCTTGTTGCTTTATCTCCGGCGGACGTAAATAAGCTGGAATTTAATTTAGGCGGATATGTCATCAGCGATGTGTCAGGAACGGCTTCCGTAAGAGACAAAAATATTCTTTGTGCTTATGAAATAGTCAAAGGCGGTTTGGGAACGACGGGCACAAATGCACGCAACATCCATGTAACTTACGAATTGTTGGAACGGGATGAGGGAGGCGGATGCGCTTTGGCCAGGCAGCCGGTAAAAACAGCCATAGGAAAATCATCGGCAACGCAGAGAATACTCCTGCAGAAAGAAGAAGTTGCCTTTGCTGAAGCCGGCGGAATGCACCAAAGTTTCGTCAGCAGGAATTATGAGCGTACGGGAGAATTAGCTATAGGGATTCTTAAAGAAAAGAAAGGAGACTTGAATAATGCCGTGGCAGTTTATTATGGTGTAGCCAGCCTGATTATGAAGGGCGGAGGGTTTGACAAGTATAAAGACGGGATAATTAACCTGCTGAAAGTATTTTTTGAAAGGGTTTATGGCGGAGAAAAGTTAGAAGATTATGATGAGTATACAAAAGGGAGCACGGAATTCAGGAAAATCAACAAGTATCTGTGTGAAGTCGCTGCAAAAGTTGGGTATGCCGCGCCACTGAGTACGTCACCGGGAGAATGTTCATGAATTTTAAAAAACTTATAAAACTTATAAATAAAGACCATAAAGCCAAATTAGCCATAGGCATATTAATTCTGATGGTTATAGTAGTCATGACCAGTTTTGTTATTTTACTCTTGGTGCAGTCGGGAATATTTGTTGTAAAAGCAGATGTTTCCACCGAGCCGATGTTAAATGCAGAGTTTCTGCCCATGGGCCGGGGAGGGAATATAGCCCTGAAAGAATTTGCTTTCTGCAATTTTGTGGACGATAAATTCAATTGCCTGAATGTGCAGAGTGAATTCAACAAAGAGGAGAACATTTACCTGCGCTTTGTTGTAGAAAGCACTGTTAATAATGGTGAAATTATGGTCGTGCACAATTACAGGGTGAAAAGCCCTTCGGGAAAGACCATTCTGGAAGCTGAACAGAAAGACGATTTTACATTTGAGATGAAGAGCAGCAAAAAAGCTGAGCCGATAGTCTTTTCAGAGTATTTTAATTTAGGCGGGGCGGCAGAATTGGAATTGGGAGAGTACTCTTTAGAATTGATTGTTAAAAATCCCCTGCTGGATAAAGAGGTAACTTTAACAAAAGAATTTAAGGTTGTATGAAAATTTATGGTTGTGTACGAAAATTTATGGTCGTTTG
>JBFMFP010000036.1:0-12889 GCA_040751885.1 Nanobdellota archaeon | reverse complement strand
TCCCTAAAGAAAGTCGGTCGCTCGGCTCACTCCACCCAAATTCAATTTTCCAGCTCTGTTCCGTTCGGCTTCGCCTCACTCCACGAGGGAAAATTGAACTGCGCAAAGTTGCTCCGTTAAATCCAATAAAATTCTTACTTTTAGGACGATAACGGGGGTTTCTTAAAACATTGATAGGGACACTCTCTTGAAGATGCTTGCGCATTTGATACTAAAACTAAAAAAGAATTGGGGGCATTAAAAGTAAAACAAATTCAATCACCATTTATTTAGAGCTTCTTTTCGAGAGGCTCAATTTTCACACAACGTCGTTTATCGTTTGGTCCTGTTCCTCTTACCGTGTCACCAATGGTTGCAACTACATTTATTCCAGTTCCTGCTAATTCATCATTCAGTGATCTTTCGGTCATTGTAACTTTAGCATCCAAAATCTTTCCCAAAAAATGACAACCATCTGGCGTTATTAATGGTCTGAAGTATTCCGCTACTCCAATCGCACCAGAAAATCCTGCTCCCAGTTCTCCACCATCAATGGGACGTTCAACTAAAATATCTCCCCTGGGCACTACACTAATATACGGAAAATAAGCACGAAGATCGTCATAGTAAGCATATTCAAATTCAGGATCATCCCCCCTGATAATTCCTCGTATTTCCTCATGAAATTTCTGGTTAAAATAATAATTTGGATACCACTCCCCTTTATTTTTTCGCCCTTGAAGTTTTCTTTGCATCTTTTCGCAGAAATTATCATATTCCTCTTCTGTCTTAAATCTTGTATGACCAAAATGTATTCTAATTCTTTCTTCTATATTATCTCTTTTCCAAGTAAATTTTCCACCTAAACGACCGTAAGAATATTCTCCTAAAGAATCCTTTCCTGTAGGTTCTTTTTTGTTCCATAATACTGCAGGACAGTAATAATCAGAAAATCTTACAATTTGGCTAGGGTTATTTAACAAATCATCAAAAACCTCTTCTCTTAATTTGAATGGAGCCTCAAACCTACCAAAAGTCTCCCATCTGTGATAAACCAATCTGAATTGTCCAGTTTTGTTTTGTATTTGCTCAGTCATTTTCTTATTCCCCTAACGGCTCGATTCTATATCGTTTTCTTTTAGCATCTGGATCAACATTAAATGGAGCTGTTGTCACTATTTGCAATCCATCAGGCATACCCTCATTCATTGATCTTTCTTCAATAGTCACTTTTGCATTAAGAAGTTTCCCTAAAAACATGCGACCTTCTGGCGTTGGATTCGGAGTGTTAAATTCGGGCAGAAGATAACCTTTATTTCTTACTCTTAACATACCCATTTTCCCACCTTCAACCCAATATTCTAAGACTATGTCATGAGGTCTTGCATAATAACATTCCCCCCCACGAGCATGATCATTTCTTGCTATTACGACATTACGATTATACTTTAGATCTTCTCCTCGATTAATCCTTCTAACATTTTCCTTGGCGTCTTCAATCATTTCTGGATCACGATGTGCACCATATCTGGTAACAAATTCAGTTTTATAATAGTCATCGATTTCTTCTTCTGCCCTTATGACTTTTCCCCAGTATATTAGTGCAACAGCTTTTTCTAAATCGAGATCATCAGGGTCAAAATCTCTTCTCAATGAAGCAAAAGTATAGTCCTCAAATTTAACTATTTGTTTGGGATGCTCTAGCAAATCTCCAAACAAAGACTCAGCAACAGGAAAAATTGCATAATAGTCTTGTCCAAATGGATAACCAACTTGAAAATCTCTTCTTTCACACCCGTGGTAAATTAATCCAAACGGAATAGGTTCTCTTACCTTTGGTTTATTAGTAGTTGGCCGTCCAAGCAGGCCATAATCTACACCACGATTTTTTACTACTTCGTACCTTATCCTTTCAATTCGTTGTTTTTCCATTTTACGATGCATTAGTTACAACTAGCAATAATATAAAATTAACTATCAAATTTTACTAAAAAACAACAAAATTTATATAGTAATATGTAATTAATAACAAAATATGCAGAACTTAGACCTCTTGGACAGGAAAATACTCATGGAATTAGACCAAGATAGCCGACAGCCTTTTTCTCAAATCGCCAAAAAAGTCCGTACATCAAGGACAGTGGTGGAGTACAGAGTAAAAAAGCTCATAGAGAATGGAATAATCGTTTCTTTATCCGCCGTTGTTGATCCTGCCAAATTCGGATTAACCAGTTGGAAAGTTTATCTACAGTTCCACAACCGCAACAAAGAGGTAGAAGAACAAATAAATAACTTTGTCTTAAACGAGAAAAAAATTTGGTGGGTTATCAAGTGCGAGGGAGATTTTGACATTATGTTTTTAGTCTTAACCAAAAGTGTCCATGAATTTTATGAATTTTTAAGTGATTTTCAGTCAAAATTCAGCAAGCACGAAGCCAGAATAGAGATTACCACCCATATTAATCCTGATTTTTTTTCTCGTGGCTATTTATTAGGTAAAGAATCAAAGAAAGTCTGCCCTACTTTCCTTAAAGAACCCACCTTTGAAAAATTGGATAAAACTGACACTGAGATACTCAAAATACTTACAAAAAATGCCCGAACTCCCTCAACGGAAATTGCAACCAAACTTAAAACTACTGCTAGAATTGTTAATTACAGGATTAAAGATCTTCTCAAAAGAAATATTATTATCCATTTTCGCCTTATTCCCAACGTAAATAAAATAGGCATGGATTATTATAAAGTAATGATTCAACTCAAAGATTTAACGACGGACAAAGAGAAGAGATTTAAGAAATTCTTGGAATTACACCCAAACATCATTAATTATTCTAACTCTTGGGGCCCTTGGGAGATTGAATTTGAGACGGAAATAGAGAATTACAAAAAACTAACTGAACTTATTAATACCATTAGGAATGAATTTTCTGATATTATCAAAAAGATTGAATTTGTTTTAATCTATGAAGAACTGAAAGCGACAAATGACTTTTTGGATTATATGCATTACTGACGTTTATCTTCAATCTGCTTCTTTTTCTTCTTTTCGGTTAATTGCAAATAATTTTCACCAGAAACAACTCTTTCTCCACTCCTGCTCTCAAGTTCTTTTCTGGCAACACCAGCAACAATTCCCCTTTCTTTAGCAGCACTTTCATTTTCATTAAAACCTTGTGCATCTTTCTTTCGTGCTATCTTTGTCGTGGAAGCTTCTCCTAACATGGTGAAAATAAGTTCCAAGTCGTTCATATGATCTCTGAGATTTTCTCTTTTTAATCCTTTGAATTTCTTATATTCGCTGGGAGTCATGCCAAACGTAGCTTTGGAAATTTCCGCAGTCAAAATAGCGTATTCCTTTTCAGTCTTTACCCCTCTTTTGTCCCATTCATCCGTCAGCTCATCTCTGATGGCAATTCCCCTAACTCTTTTTTCAATCCAATCATCAGAATAGCCTTTAGCTTTATAGATTTCTTTCATACGTTTTTGGGCTAATTCAGGATTTTCTATTTCCTTAATCCTTTCATGACCTACTTGAGCCAGCCATAATTTAAGCGGTTCTGCTTTCTTGGATGGGACTGATTGAATTATCCTAAAAATAGATTGAATATTAGCACAATCGGTTTCCCTTAATTTGCCATCAGGAGCAGGTAATTTCAACCGGTGACAATTTGTCACCACTTCGCTTCCTTCCTCCCTTAGCCTTTGACCAAGCTTATTCCAGTATTTTCTAGCAGTTTGGAAGTCTTCTTGATCTGTCAAAACAGCAATAATATCAACTACAGAATAATACCATTCATTATTATACCATAATCTCCTAATCCCTTTCCCCTGAAAGACTATGAGCGACTTGTTGTTATCTACCATCCTTTCAATTAAAAACAACTACTGATTTAAATATTTAGCCCCCAATTCTTAAAACATGTTAAAACGAGAGTGTCCCTTGATTCTTTGTCTTTATTGCTCTCCGAGCATGATTAACAGAAACCCCCTAAATGTATGTCTGCTAATACAGGATTTATTGAAAGTAAGAATTTTACTCTTCGGTTTAATGTTCCTTCGGAACTTAAACCTCGTGCCTCCCACTTTGTAGTCGGCAGGATTTAACAGCAACTTTACGGTTTCGTTCCAGCTGTCCACTCCGTTCGGGTATGGGATGACGCAAGTAGATGTCAATTCCGATAAAATCCGCCTCTGTAAATCGCTGTCGCAATTGGTCACCCTCACTCGTAGCCAGCTTCCACTCCACCCAAATTTTTTCTCCAGCTCTGTTCCGCAAAAATTTTGTGGGTTGCCTCAAAATTTTTGCTCCACGAGGGAGAAAAAACTTCGTAAAGTTGCGATGTTATATGACATTGGGCTACGGGGCGCTCTTGAAAAAGTTTATATAAACTGTTTGATTTCAAATGAATATGCCAAATAATTCAAGCGATAAAAAATTAGAAAATGTAAAAAAAGTTTATTCTTTTTGGGGAAGATTTCCTTCTCTTTATAGTGCACAGGATACTATTACTTTTTTGGGAAGAGCCAAAACTATAAGAAGCCTGGCTGTAAAAAAAGTCGGACTTAAAAGAGGTAGTAAAGTCTTAGAAGTTGCTTGTGGGTCTGGCAGGAATTTTCCTTATTTAGTTGAAGCAGTAGGTAAAAACGGTTTTATTCTTGGATTTGATTATAGTCAGGAGATGCTTGATGCCACAAAAGATTTATGCGAACGCAACGGTTGGAACAATATAATAAAACTCGTTCAAGGTGATGCGGCACAACTTAAAATAACCGAAAAAAATTTTGACGGTGTCATTAGTGTTCTTGGAATCAGCGCTATTCCGGATTGGGAGAAAGCTCTTAATAGATGCTATGATGTTCTTCGGGCTGGAGGAAAACTGGTTGTTTGTGATGCTCGTCTTTTCAGCGGATTCTTAAAATTTCTTAATCCTTTAATCACACTCATTTATTCAAAATTTGCGGCATGGGATCCTTCAAAAAATATTCCGGAAAAAATGAAAGAAATTTTTGGAAATGTTGAGATAGAAAATCTTAACTTGGGAACATTTTTTATTGCTGTATCAGTCAAAAAAGAGCGATAAATATGAGAAAAATTACCCAAAATCTGGTTTTAGATGGAGCAATAGAAAATGTTTGGAATTTTATAACTGACCCCAAAAATTTTTCTAAATATGTTTATGGCTATGTTACCGGAAAAATTACCAGTCCTAACAAAACTGGTATTGGCGCAACTTACGAATGGTATGGAAAGTTAGGTCCCTTAAGACTTAAATCCATAGAGAAGATTGTAGAGTGGCAAGAGGAAAAACACGTTGCTTATTCAGGCAAATTATTTGGAATAAACTTTGATTCTTCAATGAATGTCAAAGAGAAAAATGAACAAACACAGTTGATTGTTAGTATTAAGTACAAGGTTCCAATTTACTTTGGTGGTACAATCACAGACTTACTCCTAATCCGATGGGTTGTGAAAGATTATGTTAAAAAATCGCTTGATGATTTGGAAAAGATATTTAACAGATGAGCGCCCCTTCGCCCAACGCCTTCGCTCCTTTCAGTCGCTCGGGGACGTTGCACTCTCACTCCGCTACGCTCCGTTCGCCTCGTATAACATGGCTTATGAGGTTCGCTTCGTTGCACTCGCTCACCCAAATTTTGTTCGCTAACGCTCACAAAACTTCTCATAAGCCAATATGTTAAACTCAATCGAGAAAGAGGTCTAACGACTGATAGGGGGACATTTCTACGAACGACGGGGGGAGTTCCGTTACTTCTTACTTTTATCTTCTAAACGTTTCTGTTTTTTCTCAGTTATAGAAAGATAGTTTTGTCTAGTTGTTACTGGACGACCTAATTCTTTTTCAGCTTCAATTCTTGCATTTCCCGCTACCTTTCCGCCTCTTTGAGCAACATCTTTACTTTTATCAAAAGTCTCTGGTTTTTCTTCTTGTGAAAGTTCTGTTGTCATACGTTCACCAAGCATTGTAAAGATAAGCTCTAAATCATTCATGTGATCTCTTAGATTAGATTTGGATTGTTTTGGTAGATTCTTGAATTCTTTGTACTCACTTGGAGTCATGCCAAATGTGGCTTTTGAGATTTCAGCAGTTAATATTGCAAAATCTCTCTTTTCTTCAATACCTCTTTCTTTCCATTCATCTGTTAAGTTTTGCCTTATAGCAATACCTCTTAATCTCTTATCAATCCAATCTTGAGGATAGCCCTTTGCAGAGTAAATTTCCTTCATTCTTTCCTGTGCAAGTTCAGGATTTTCTATTTCATCAATTCGTTCCTTTCCTACCTCTGCCAGCCATCTTTTGAAAGGTTCGGCATTTTTGCTCGGAATTGACTGTATAAGCCTGAAAACGTCTTTTGTGTTACCTGCAAGAACTTGCCTATTTTTGCCTGTTTCAGTCAGCATTTCTACATGGGGACAATTTGTCCCTAGGTAGCTTCCAAGCTCTTCATCTCTTTTACGCAGTTTTTTCAGATAATCAGTAGGATTAACACTATCCGTTAAAGCTTGGACTATATCAACTAAAGAATAATACCATTCATCTTTAAACCATGCCCTTCGTATTTTCTTGCTTTGAAATACTACTAATGCCTTGTCTTGATTATTAATACTATCCACCATTTTTTGCTAATGCCTCATTTAATTCTACTAAAATTTTTGCACTTTCGATTTTAATTGTGTTTAGTTCTAAGAAATTTATCGACAAGCCACTTAATGATTGGATTCTATTGAGATAGTCAATATAATGAACGCATAAATTTCTAATCTTGTTTACTTCACTAATCTTTAATTTTAGTGAATCGTCCAACAAATTTAGACTTTTGGCGATTTCAAATTTCTTGTTAAAAGTAAATTCTTGGATAATCTTTATAAAATTAATTCTCTTGTTATCATCTTCTATAAAAAAATAGGAGAATAGTATTTTTTCTAAGTAAAATTCAATTCTGGTATGTAATGTAAGCAATAAATTTCTAAGATCATTAAAACTATTTAGTTCATCTACTAAAGATTGAAATATCAAGTTAATTTCTTCTGATTGCATTTTATTAAATTCTAGTTTGGATGTCATTGAATACACCCTTTCATTTCAGTATGAATACATTGTTTTGAACCGATATCATAAGAGTCAGCAGTGCATTTATTATTATCATCGCAATTTGGACAATCAGAAGTGCCATACTCCCCACTCTCACATATTCCGTTGCCTTTACAATTCAGTTTTAATGTGTTCATGCATTTATATCCTGTTTCAGAACTGCAAAAATCATTTGTGCAGGCATTGTTATCATTACAAGATTTCGGGCATTCAGGAATTAGCCAATTAATTAAAACAAATAGCAATATTATGCATAATGTAACTATTCCTTTTTTCCACCAGTTAAATTCAAAATGCTTTAAGCGATTGCTTTTCTTCTTGTAGTGATTAAAGAACTTATCAAAAAATGGAGTCAAAATAAAACCAATTAAGAAAAGAGGAATAAGATTGATTTTATTGTTAATTAAAAAATATATCCCCAATCCAATGAAAATTATAATACTCACAACCCAAATTGTTGTTTTTGTGTCTTTTTCAGACTTAATTTTTTTTGCTTCACAACTATCATAATGTTTATTTAATGCGTCCTCAGATTTAAATTTCTTATCGCAGTATTCACAATAATATTCTTGTTCTGCTTCTTTTTTTATCTCTTTCTTTTCTTCTTTTTTTACTTCTGTTTTGTCCTTTATTTCTTCCTTTTTTTCTATTTTTCCAGAAAACAGAAGAACTAATCCTGTTAGTAATGGTGAAAAAAATAAAGCGGCAGCCATCCAACCCCAAGCGTTTCGATTCTTACTATTAGCCCATACCCCTATTAAAATAATGAAAAAGAAGTACCAAAACCAAATGCCATTACCTCCCAATGAGTTTACTAAATCAAATACTGTTTCAACCATTATCTTTTTGCCTCGACTTTAATTGTCCACGAACCCATATTCACGGGATTTATATCAAAAAAATAATCTCCCTTTCCCTCATAAACATAACTCGGTTCTCCTTTTGATTCGCATTTAGCCATCATTCTAAAATCAACTTGAGATGGTTGTCCATCTACCAATTTTTTAACTTCTAAATTATACATACTATATTCAGTAATTCCTGTACAAGTTAGAGTATATCTCCATTGGGCTGAATTAATGGTAAACGACTCTGTTGCTTTAGGACTTGCTCCACTAATAGTTTTAACTTCATACCATCCTTCCGAATCTGCTTTCAGACAGTCATCTTTATTCTTTACTTCAGTTAAGTCAGAGCAAACATAGACCGTGTTTGTTACTGTTTTAGTCTCAACTTTTGTTTCAGTTTTAACAGGGCATGAAGCACAATCTAATTGGGGGCAATCAGTTTTGCAGTTGACAGATGAGCAAGAGTTAGCAGAATCAACAAAAGAACCATCTGTACATTGATATTTAACAACTGTTTGTGAACAACCTGCCAAAGCAATAATAGATATTAACAAAATTCCCACAATTAGATATTTCATTTTTTAGCCCCCTTAAAGTATTTTTCATAACCTTCATTTAACCAGAATTGATTCTGCCGTCCAACTTTCTTATACTTTACAATTCCTTCATGAAGTAATTTTAGAAGATGAACTTGTGCAGTATTCCAAGAAACTTTTACATCAGCAGCTATGTCCTCAGTAGTTGATGGCCAGTCTGCTTTTTTCAAATAATCAATAATTTTCTGTCTTGTATTAACCATGTACGGAACTCCCCCTTTATTGTGATATATCATAAGACTAAGCACAACTTCTATATAAAGATTCCGATGAAAAACGACGATAAACGGAACTCCCCCACGACTAAAAACTAAACGACTAACTGACGAAATGTCCCCCTCGACTCTTGTTCCTGATGTATCGCTTTGCTCAATTAATAGAACGCCCTCTTTCTCGACTCTGCGGACGCAGTTTTACCCCACTCCGTAGGGTAAAAGAGTTTAACAGGAATTTAACGAGAAATTGGGTCGCTTCGCTAAAATGCCAAGCATTTTCCCCAATTTCTCCAAATTTTTTCTCATCTCTCAAAATCCTCGCAACTCTGAAAAATGTGGGTTGCCTCATTTTTCGAGGCTCGGATTTTGGAGGAGAAAAAACTTCGTAAAATTCCGACGTTAGTTGCAATTATTTTCAAGGGCTAAAAACGGATAGGGACAATTTTAACGAGAACGAAAAACGACGAACGGGGGAGGGGGCGACGGGACGAAAAAAATAATAGGATTTATAAAGAAAATATGATATTTACTATTAAGATGAAGCCAGAAACAAGAAAAAAAGTAAAAGAACTTGTAAAAGAAGTAATACTTTCAAAAATGGATAATTATAGTGCTGAAACAGAATACAAACCATTTTTTCAGGCAATTTTTACAAAAGAACAAATCTTAACTCATACTATTGTCCATTCATTCTACACAAGCTTTGGAATGTCTATCTATGAGCAATTGGTAAAGGTTCTTGCAGAAGGGGCAGGGTATGAAGCTCACACTCAATATGACTTACTTGGAGAAATAGACGAAAAAACAGAAGCAATAATCAGCAAAATTGATATGGATTTAAGAGCAGGAAAAAGAAATCCTGATATGAAAGTAGAGTTTGAAGAAATAAAAAAATCCATACAAAAAGGGAAACCACTGGATGACCCAGATAAGAGAGTTGATGTATTTGTCAAAAAATCTGATGGAACTGAGATTTATTTTGATATTACTTCTCCAAAACCCAATATTAAAGAATTTGTCGCACTCAAAAAGAAGCTGTTAAGATGGATTGGTTTAAGGTTAAGTACCAATAAAAATTCTAAAATTATAACTGCTTTAGGTTTGCCTTACAATCCTTACCACCCAGAACCTTACAATCGCTGGACAAAAGGTAATATGTATGATTCAAATCAGCTAATGGTCGGGCAAGATTTTTGGAATTTTGTTGCTGGTGAGAATATCTACGACGACTTTATCGAGATTTTTCAAGAAGTTGGAGAAGAATTAAGAGAGAAAATTAAAGAAATAGCAAAAGAAAAAATTTAATTATTCTTAGGAGCTACTGCCTCTATCCACTTGCCAAGGTTGTTATAGCCATCGTTATTTACCCAATCATAAGTAGGCAATATTTGAGATAAATATTTTTTTGTTCCGTTTGTTTCAATGTAAAGTTTATCAAATGGATTTTCTCCCTTATTATCTGTTCTTTGATTCTGGTCTTTTATATTGTGGATATAGATTCCTAAGAGCCCATTACCTTTATTATAACTCTCTTTTATTTCATGGATAACCCACTCTCTGCTTGCAGTTTCTGCACCAATCAAAACAATAGTTACAGAAGTTCCATTAAGTTGGTCTGCTATCCATTTTTTTATAGCATCGTCTCCTTTTTTCTTTACTTCTTCCCAACTTGCAGCGTCAATAAATCCTGCGGCTTCAATACTTTTTTTGGTTATATCACTATTTCTTACTATACCTGCACGCCAAACATCTCGTTCATAATGAAAACTGAAAAATACTTTTCTTGCCATTTGATTTACCCCCATATTGATAAGACAATCAATATCAATAAAATCATTAAATGCAGATAGACTACACATTTTGAAAAACAAATCGATAACCAACTGCCAACATTATCTTTCACTATCAGAGTATTCAACGAGAAAGGTTCAATATTTTTTATCTCTTTTGCTCTTACATAATCATAAAGCTCCCTGAATAATTTTTCTTGTCTTAAATAATATGCATCCAAGCCCCAAAAAGCCAAAGTAGGAATAAAAGCTAAATAGATAAATTTGGTTGTTGAAGTTGTTAAAGAGAGTGCGATAATACCTGTAACTAATGTTACTGACCACCCTTTCAGAATAAATGAATTTGAAGCCATCCTATTAATCGCATTTTGAATAAACTCCAAATGCTTATTCCTATCTTCTTTATCGTAATTTGTAGTTTTCATTTTTTCTTCATGTGAAATATTATCTCTGCATAAGGTTGCCTATCTCTCTCTGTTCTGTTTAAGACAGGTCTTTTAAACTGTTCAACTATTTTTAAACCACTTTTTTCTGCAATTTTCGGATAAAGGTTATATTTATCATTAGCCACAATAAAGAAATCCCCATCATCTTTGATAAATCTGCTTATGTTTACAAAAACCTTGCTTATTCCTTCCACATAATCCTCTTTTGCCTTTTGTCCTTGACCTTTGAATAAAGGACCTATTTCTTTATCATCTTTTCTTGATATCCCAAATAGTTCGTAAGCGTAAGCGTGTTGCTCATGGTAGTCTATTTGACCAACATAAGGCGGAGAAGTAAAAACCCCATCTATCTTTTTATTTACTAAAAGCCTGTAAAATTTAGGATTTTGATTTTTAATCTCATCAAAAATATCAGCTTCCCTTGAATCTCCATGAATAACGCCAGTATATACTTTCTTTTTAATATTTGAAAAATCCTTTAATCGTGCAATTGTATCAAAAGTGTACCTTCTCAAATGTCCGTTTATTGTATTTAGTGGAGTGCATATTTTTTTATGCTTTCTGCAATAATATGGTCCTGTTTGTGGCTCTTTCAATGTTGCTAAATCTGAGTGGGTTGTTGCTCTGCATGACCTCGCAGTTCTGCTTAATACTATTCTCATAATATTCTTTATTTTCTCATCTTTTTCGTTCTCAATTAATTTTAAGTAATAGAATAATTCTTGTTTAACTCTCTTTGAGAACCATTTTGACAAGAAGCTATTCATCTTTTTTTCGTCAAGAAGGATAGTTTTATCTTTAGTTCCATTCTTTTCAAAAAACTCCTTATTTTCTTTTAAGAATTGCTTTAGTTTTTCTTCTCCGTATTTTTCTTCCTCAATTTCTCTCTTAAACACCCTTCTTTTAAATTCTGGATTTGGGAAGAATTTCTTGTTAAAATCATTCAATTTTTCTTTAAGTTCAAAGTCAAAAGTATCATCAAAAACTTTATTACTAAAGTTAATAGTTTGGGTTAAATTATTCTTTAGAGTATAGTTTAACTTAAAAATATCATATTCATCTAACTTAACCCTTGAAATCATGCAGTTAAAATCGGAAATGTCAATACCTATGGAATGTAATCCTAATTCTGAGGATTGTACCAATGTTGTACCACTTCCCATAAACGGGTCAAGAATAATGTTTCCAGATTTAAAGAAAATTTGTTTTTTATAGTCATTTAAGTGGGAATCTAAAAAGTATTCCACTAATTGAGGTATAAATTTTCCTTTATAAGGATGTAATCTATGAACGTGCTTAGTTGTGTCAGATTCTCTTAATTGAGAGAAAGATAATCCCCAGTTTAGATCATTTCCTAATTGGCTTTTCCAAGATTCTTGTTTTTTTACTAAATGTTCATCGTAATATTTTTTCAGTTCATCTAAATTAATTTTGATTTTCTTTTCATCATCAAGATATTTCTTAATTTTTGCATATTGGATAAGATAACTTATGTTTGAGGTAGTTACAGGTCTATCTAAATAATCGCTTGCCCATTGCGATGCTTGACCTAAAGATAAAAGTTCTTGGCTCATTTTTCCACTTTTTTTGTTTTTTCTTCCATGAATACTTCTATGCTTCTTGATAGTGCTACCGCATTTTTCTTACAAAATTCTTTATATTTTTCGTAGGTATCTTCATCAAGACTTAATGTCACATTTTTTTGTCCCATAATCAACCCCTCAAATGAATACAAATGTATATAATTGAGCTACTATATAAAGTTTTCGGGCCTTAAGCTTTTGCGTTTTTAACAAACACCTGTTTATTGAGTATCTCAGCTAGTTCTACAACATTCTTGGCTTTCTTTTTAAGCCAAGCTGTCCCTTTCAAGGCAAGAAGTCTGATATATCTACAACCC
>JBFMFP010000035.1:0-12960 GCA_040751885.1 Nanobdellota archaeon | reverse complement strand
TCTTCTTCTTTATTCGTCGGATAAAAGCCATTGTAATGTATAAAGTTATACACTACTCGTTTATTAAGTTTTCTATTCTGTAGACGATAAAAGAGTGTAGTGAGAAAAATCAAGGAAAAGTCAGGTAGTTAAATGATCCGTCCTCTCCTTTCAAACCATAATGTTTATTCTCTATTATCTGCACATATCCCTACACTTCGGTCTTTAATGCCCGGTCTCTTTTTTTCTCTTTCTTCAACTTCCCGCAATTTTTTTGAATAAGGGGGAACAAGTATTTTCCCGCCATTAGGTGCAATCAAAAAAGCATCCGTTATATTTGTATCCCAACGGGCGAAAACATCTGTTAAATATAATTCTTCCTGGGCATATCTTATGGCAGCTTCGTCAGTTTTGGCAACTATAGTAGATTCATAACCATCACTGTTTCCAGCAGGATAAGTTTTTTCATAAAGTAGTTTGTATTTTTGACCACCATTCTTTTCTTCTTCGCCCATCATTGCATCCAGCTTTAATTTGACAGCAAGCAAGGGATGAAGACTTGCAGCTATAGCTATCCTTTCTTCAAGAGTTGCCATTTTTACAAATCTCCTCAATTTGTTTGTTTTTTATTGCTTATAAAGTATGAAATACTTTTAAGCTAGAGAAAATCATTTTTCAATTTTCTCGTTTTTGATTTAAGTTTTGATAGAATTTATTTTAACACCGAAATATATTTAAATTTAGAACAACTATAAGTTCTTTTATGCAAGAAAAATTGAAGCTATTTGGTCTGAATTTGTATGAAAGAAAAGCCTACGACACTATTCTAAGAGAAGGAGCTTCAACGGCACATTTTATTGCCAAGAAATCCAGCGTACCTTCTGGTAAGATATACCCTGTTTTAGATTCTTTGATAGAAAAAGGATTTGTTTCATTAACTGCTGGGAGGCCTAAGATGTTTGTTGGCGTTTCTCCGGAAATTGCATTTGCAAATGTGGTGAAAAAAAGAGCGGAAGAATTATCATTAAATACGGGAAAATGCTAAAAAACTGGCTGAAGATTATTCTAAACTAGGTGCTTTTAAAGAAGAGAAAACTGAAGAATTAGTGGAAACTTATTTTAGTCATTCAACAGCTTTTGTCCGCTCTGTAGCACTTCATAATCAGGCAAAGAAATATTGGAAAACTATCTCTAATTTAACTTTAAACAAAGAGCATTTGGATGCCTGTAGCGCTGCATTAAGGCGGGGGGTAAAGATATTAGCTTTAACTGGCCCTCAAGGAACGACTTCTGAACGGGTAAAACAATGGAAGAAGAGGGGTATCCCAGTGAAATTTCTTGAAGATATCCCCTTCCGGTTTAGCGTCTATGACGATAAAGGAGTTATTTTTCGCTTTTCTCATGAGAAATCAAATGAATATGTTGGCGTACATATTAAAAATACAAAATTAGCCTGCGGAATGAGTACATTATTTGATAGTTTGTGGTCTGCAGCAAGAAGCCGCAATCTCTTTTAAAGAAATTAAAGAAAAGCTAACTTAACAGCTAACCTGATAATTTCATTTCTTCACAATAATCATACAATGGTCTTTTTCAAACGGCTCTAATACTTTAAAGTCAATGACGGTGAGTTCTTTCTCCAGGGAATTTCTGACAGCAAGAAAGATTTCTTTGGGCTTTTTTTTGACGTCAATGCTTCTTGCTTTCACTGCCAGCAGCCCATAACCGCCTTTCTTGAGGAAGAGCCGGCAGTTTTTGATGAAGATTTCTGCCTGGTTTCTCTGGGCAATGTCCTGATAAACAACATCAGCTGCAGAAACTCTGCCTATATATTGTTCCGGATGATTGGCGTCGGCAAGGATAGGCACGATATTTTTTCTCTGCTGGGCCAAAAATACTGCGTCTCTTACGACTCTCGGCGCCGGGTCAATGCCGAAGAGCAAGCCTTTGTTTCCGACCATATCGGAGATGAATGAAGCAGTATAGCCGTGGGAAATTCCCAGATATAGGACGATGTCATTTTTTCTTATTCCGGCATTGGTGCAGCCTTTGGCAATCATTGCCGCCAGCTTGCTCCTGCCAGGGTCAAATTCCCGATACTCTTCTCCGCTTTCTTTGGCGATGTGCTCATCAAAATGGGCTTTTCCAGGGAGAATGCTCTTTGTGTAAATTCTTCTATTGTCCTGATAAATCTCAAATATTTTGTGCGGTTTGATTGAGGTCATTATTATTTTATATTATTGTTTCTCTTATTTGTTTGTTTTTTTATAGGTTTTAAGGGTTGCTTTCTTTGTACTCTTGCTGCAGTTTCAAGTATCTTTCAAAAAAATAAATTGCGTCCGGGGAGAACTTTTCCTGCTGTATCAATGTTTTTACTTTATCTATAGGAATGAATGAGCCGTGGATTATTTCTTCTTTTTGCAGCTTAATCGGGCCGTTGTAATTGCATCTGAACACTTTATAGGCAACCTGATGATTTTTTCTGCGGGAAATTCCTGAAAACAACAGTTCAATACTTGTTTTTTTTGCACCTATTTCCTCTTCCAACTCCCTTAATGCTGTCTGCTCGTAAGTTTCTCCAAAAGGAACTCCTCCGCTGATGCAGACATCGTAATGCCCGGGATATAGCCTGTTCCCAAACTGCCTTTTGTGGATGAAAAGCTCTCCGTTATTGTTTAAGACAAATGTAAATGCAGCTCTGTGCAGCAGTTTTTTTTGCACAACTTCAGAAATAGGTGCAGGCCTGATGACATTGTCCTGCTCATTAACTACAGTTAACATTTCTTCAGTTTTCTGTTTTATATTCCTTTGTTTTATATTATTTATATTCGGTTGCTTTTTATTCATGTTCTTTATGCAAACTTTTCCTCTAATTCTTTTTTGAATTCCTGCGCTTTGAATTCTCCTTTGAAGAAATCCAGCCTTGCGCATAAGCTTAATTTGTCTGCTAACATTCTTGCCGCTTTGCCCTTCTCGTCCCTTTTTGCTTTCTGCACGATGGGGTGGTTGATAATAGTGCCATATTTAGGGCTTCTTGAGCCGGTTTTAAGATGCCTGAAGAGGGCTTTTTCCGCTCCCAGCAATTGTATTGTGGATGCAGGCATCATCGCCAGATGTTTTAATCCCTTTCCCAGCTCAATTAATTTTGCTCCGATAGTTGCTCCAGCTAATTCCAGCAGGTTTGGGCAGTATTTTTTCATTGCTTTCTTTAAATAATTCTCATGCTCTTTTCTCAGCTGGTATAAGTTTGTTATTTGTTTAGCTAGCAGGGTTATTTCTTCCACGTGCTCTTTTGCCAAGTCTGCGCCCATAGTTTCAGGCGCGTTTATCTCTTCCAGAAGCTCTTTCCGCGTTTTGGTTGCTATAAGCAGAGCAAATTTTTCGTGATTGTCTATAGCTTCGGACAGTTCCGGGAAATACCAGCTGTACCATTCCCTGAGCCTTTTTGTCAGCGTATTGCTTGTCTTATCCAGCTCGCTGATGTTGGAAATAGCCTGCGTAATCAGCTGGTCGTCATTGACTGAATCTTTTATAGACTGTTTGGTGAGCTGCATATTTTTTGTGTAAAAATCTTCATAGACTTTCTCATCTTTGGACAGCATGTCTTTAAGCAGCAGCAGAACTTGGTGAAGTTTGTCTTCCGGCAGGAGCTGGACGGATTTATGTTTTTGTTTCAGTTTTTTTTCTGTTTTTTCTTTATTTTGATAATCGTCAATGCTTTTGAATAGCAGAAAATCAGTTATTTTTAAGTTTCCTTCTTTGCATTCTATTACAAAAGAGCCGATGATGTTGGTGAAGAGGCAGTTCATTTTTTTAAAATAAAAGTAGATGTTATATAAATGTTGTCACCCTAAGGCACAGGATATTTCGTGGGTGATGGCAAGGCCAAGAATGTCCGACCAAGGGGACAATGTACCGAAGATTAAGGTCCGAAAACGCTCCAAAAATACAGTTAATATACATTTTAAAGAACAGCGAGTTTTCGGTTGGTCGGACGGCCTGCCATCACTCACTTTTTGGACTGTGCCCACCCTAAAAATTTATTCTGCTGCTGAACAAAATTCTCTTCGTGCCTAGCGCCATTATCGCTTGATGTTTGGCTCTGAATTCTTCACGCAGAAAAATCAGGATTCTAAACACCGAAAAATATATAAATATCGGGATTCTAAATACCGATAATGGAGCTGGAAAAATTAGCGGAACAAAACCCCTGGTGGAAGGGGAAGGAATTTGTTGAAAAAGATTACGATTTAATTAAATGGAAAGCTAAGAAATGTGCCTGGGTGCCTGGCTTTATTGAGAAGATAAAATTTGAGCCTTTTTCACTACATGTTCTCCTGGGTCCGAGGCAGGTTGGCAAGACCACGGCCCTAAAACTGCTAATCAAAAAACTTTTGGAAAAAAAAGAGCCGCAAAGCTTCTTTTATTTTAATTGTGAAGATGTAGCTGATTACAAGGAACTGGAAATAATTATAAAAAACTATCTGGAACTTAAAGCTGGCTGGGGAATAAAACATTCTGTGATTATTCTTGATGAAGTCACTAGTCCAAAGGAATGGTACCGGGCAATTAAATTATTGATTGACAAGGGCGATTTAAGGGATGAAGTGGTTATCTTAAGCGGCTCAAGCAGCATAGCTATAAAACGGCAGACGGAACTGTTTCCGGGCAGACGGGGCAGGGGCCGCGATTTTACCTTATTTCCTCTTTCCTTCAGGGAATTTATCAAAATTACTCAGCCGCAGATTTACAAAAAAATTGAACCAATAACAAATTTTGCAGAATTAAAGGAAAAGTCAGCCAAGGCTATGCTTCATTTCAAAGAATTGGACCAAGAGCTAAAAAAATATTTTTCCGTTGGCGGCTTTCCTTTGGGTATTGAAGCTATGGATAACAACAAAGAAGAAGCCAAAAGGACCTATTTGAACTGGATCAAAACGACCATTCTTAAAAATGGCCGTAATGACCTGATTGCTCGGCAAATCCTAAAAAGTGTGATAGAAAAAATGCCTTCGCCGATGAGCTGGGAAGGCCTTTCTAAAGAGATAGAGATTAAATCACCTAAGACTGTCTCGGCTTATTTAGATTTATTACAGGCCATGTTTGTCCTGATAATTCTACATAATTTGGATTTAAGCAGCAAAAAAATAAAGTTTGGCAAAAATAAAAAGATACATCTGCTCGACCCTTTGCTTTTAGAAATTTTGGAAGACTGGTGCTTTATCAGCAGGAAGGAAAGGGAAAGCCTTTTAGCTGAGTCTTTAGTTGCAGTACATTTACAAAGATTCTATCCGGAGAGAGTTTTCTTCTGGCGGGGTAATTTTGAGTACGATTGTCTGGTTATGGAAAACAACAAACTTCATGGTTTTGAAGTTAAATGGTCTGAAGAGCCAGAAGCCAAAAAACTGCCGCAGCTTAAGGAATTGGCGGTAATTACTAAAAAAGATTTCTCTTTGAAATTTAATCAAATACCGCTGGCTGTGTTTTTAGCAGTGCTGGCGGTTTAAAGTAGATGGTTTGAGTAAGAATTCTGCTCTGTTAGGGATTTTTAATTGCTTATAAGTGGCTTCGCCAATAAGGGGCTTTGCCCCTTATCAACCCCAAGCTGCGCATAAACGGCGCAACATTTCCGTTTCGCCGAAGCGTAGCGTAGGCTCCGCCTATAAGTGGCTTCGCCCCTTATCAACCCCAAGCTACGCTAAGACGCCCACCACTTGTTACCAGTTTTTGCGACGAAGTCGCTCCGCCAATAAGTGGCTTTGCCCCTTATCAACCCCAAGCTGCGCTAAGATGCACATTTTTGCTTTGTGGCGGAGTGTAACGTAGCCACTTCGCCTCTCAGATGGCGTGACATCTGTGCGAAATCTTTATAAACAACCCTTTATCCTGAGAAGAAACCTATTCAAATCAAGCCACACTGGCCGCAGGAGCGGTTAAATGACTTGGTTAAACTGGCCTGAAAAGGGGCTCATCACTAAGCATATGCTTCTTTGATGATTACCTGCTATAGGCTGTTGCGAATAAAAAGGTAAACAAGAAAAGTAATTTAAAATCGTGAAATAAAGCTCACGGGAATAAAAGCTAGCTCGGCTGCACTAAAGCAGCTTGGTGGGAGCTGAGCTTTGTCCAATAAGCTTTGACATAAATTAAAAATGGCCGACATGCATAGCCCAAGACATGGAAGTATTCAATTCTGGCCTAGAAAGAGGTCTAAGCATTCCTTGGCCAGGATTAGATATTGGGCCAAAGAAAGCAAGACTAAGCCTTTAGGATTTATCGGCTACAAAGCGGGAATGACTCATCTTTTGGTTACGGACAATCGTCCAAAAGCCTTAACCAAAGGGGAAATAATTCAGCTTGCTTCAACTATATTAGACTGCCCGCCGATGGCTGTAGCTGGAGTTTGCTTCTACAAAAACGGCAGGAAATTGACTACGATGCTTGTTGACAAGCTGCCTAAGGAACTGGCAAGGAATTTTCAGCTGCCTAAAAAAGCACAGCCTATGGCAAATAGATTGGACAATGTCAAAGAATTTGATGATCTTCGCCTGCTGGTGCATACTAATCCAAAACTTACGTCTATCAGTGCAAAAAAACCTAAATTGATGGAGATAGCTTTAGGTGGTTCTAAAGAAGAAAAATTAAATTTTGCCAAAGGACACCTTGATAAGGAAATAAAGATAGAAGAGGTTTTCGCCAGCGGAAATTCAGTTGATATTCATGGTATCACTAAAGGGAAAGGTTTTCAGGGAACTGTAAAAAGGTTTGGCGTGCCCATCAGGCAGCACAAAGCTGAAAAGACCAAAAGGGGAATAGGAACATTAGGACCATGGCATCCCAACAGAGTAAGGTATTCTGTTCCACAGTCAGGTAAGATGGGCTATCATTTGAGGACTGAATATAACAAGCAGATTTTGAAAATAGGCAGCAGCGGAAAAGAAATTACGCCCGATGGCGGGATAACTAAATATGGCCTGCTAAATAACAATTATGTGCTGATTAAAGGCTCGGTTATGGGTCCGAAAAAGAGAGCAGTCGTTTTGGTTCCGTCCATAAGACCTAATCCTAAAATGACTAAGGATGCCCCGCAGATAAGTTATGTATCTGTAAAAAGCTGAGTGAGGATAAAAATAAATTAAAAGTTTAACAGAATAATAAACAAGGTAATAAACAAGAATAATAAAAAGAATAATAAAAATAAACAAGAAGAAAGATAATAAATAATGTAATAACAATTTAATATAATCGAATAATAATTAATAATAAAAAATAACATAAATAAGCATGATAAGCCAGGAATAAAATGAAATTGCCAATTATGGATTCAGCAAAGAAGAACATAGGAGAAGTGACCCTTCCCAGCCAGTTTGCAGAGGAATTCCGTCCGGATTTAATCAGGAGGGCAGTTCAGGCTTTGCAGGCCAATGCCCGCCAGCCCTATGGCAATGCTCCTCTTGCCGGGATGAGAAGCTCTTCAAAGCTGACCAAGAGAAGAAGGAAATACCGCGGCTGTTATGGTTTAGGAATTAGCCGGGTGAACAGAAAAATACTCTCCCGCCGGGGAACGAGGTTTAATTGGGTAGGTGCATTTTCGCCGCATACGGTTGGTGGTCTGAGGGCGCATCCGCCTAAGGCGGAAAAAAAGCGCAGTGAGAAAATCAACAAAAAAGAGAACAGGAAAGCTATCCGCTCGGCAATGGCGGCAACTTTAAATCGGTCTGTGGTAGAGGAAAGGGGGCATAAGATTCCTGCTGAATATCCTTTCATACTTAATTCCACTGCCGAGAATTTGCAGAAGACAAAGGATGTTGAGAAAATGCTCATTCAGCTTGGATTTGCAGAAGAGCTGCAGCGCTCGCAGGTTAAGGTTGTCAGGGCCGGGCGCGGTAAATTAAGAGGGAGAAAGTACAAGCGCAAAAAAGGCCTTTTAATCATTACGGGAAGCAATTGCCCGCTGACGAAATCGGCAAGAAACATTCCCGGCATTGATGTTGCTGAAGTTAAGTCTTTAAATGCAGAGCTGCTTGCTCCGGGAGCAGTTGCGGGGAGAGCCACCTTATGGACTGAGCAGGCGGTAAGGGACCTTGCCGGCAAAAAATTATTTGTTTAAGAATAAAAAGACCCCGGGGAAAAAACAAAAAACCAAGTAAACAAGATTAAAAAGAAACAGAAAACCAAAGAAACAAAGTAAAAAATGACACCCAAAAAATCAAAAAACAAAGAAGAAAGCAGGATTATGAGCCGGTTCAGGAAGGCAAATAAATTTGATCCCCATAAAATAATCAAATATCCTCTATCAACAGAAAAAAGCATCCGTTACATTGAATTTGATAACAAGTTAGTTTTTGCAGTTCATCTCTCAGCTTCCAAAACTGATGTGAAGAAAGCTGTAGAAATGTTGTTCAAGGTAAAAGTAGATAAAGTAAATCTTCAGAACTCTTTTGCCGGCCTGAAAAAAGCCTATGTAAAACTAGGGCGTGAAAGCCTGGCATCGGATGTAAGTGCAGATCTAGGATTAATTTAAAGGTAAGGATAATGGGTAAGAGATTACTTCAGCAGAGGCGCGGAAGAGGCACATTGCTGTTTCGTTCGCCCAGCCACCGCTTTAGGGGAGCAGTTAAGCATTATCCTCAGCAGTCTTCAGGCAGCGTGATTGATATAGTTCACTGTGCCGGGCATTCAGCTCCATTGATGGAAGTTGCTTTCCAGACGGGGGAAAAATCGCTGGCTTTTGCTCCCGAAGGGATAAAAGTAGGGGATAGCATTTCAGTTGGGATAAGTTCGGGGCAGGAGCATATGGAACTTAAAGAGCTTAAGCCCGGGAGCGTTATGGCTTTGAAAGATATTCCTGAGGGGACATTAATTCATAATATAGAGCTCCACCCCAATGACGGCGGAAAACTGGTCAGGGCGTCAGGCTCGTTTGCAAGGATAGTCTCGAAGACCGAAAATATGGTTAGGGTAAAGTTGCCCTCAAGAAAAGAGAAAGATTTTTCCTGCGCATGCCGGGCAGCTATCGGCGTTTTGGCCGGGAGTGGAAGGCTGGAAAAGCCTTTCCTGAAAGCAGGAACAAGATTTAAAAGAATGGGTGCAAGAGGCCGGTATTATCCTCATGTTTGCGGTATATCCATGAATGCTGTGGACCACCCTTTTGGAGGGAAATGCTCGCATATTAAGGGAAGACCGACATTGTCTCCAAGAGGCGCTCCTGCGGGAAGAAAAGTAGGTAAAATCGCTCCGCGAAGGACGGGAAGGAGAAAGGTCAAATAAAAAACAAAAGGGCATAGAGGGGGACAAAAATTAATTTGCGGTTTACACAATGGCCAAAGAATTCAGATGGAAGGGAAAAACTGAAGAGCAGATAAAAAAAATGGACATTAAAGAGTTCATGGGCTTAGCTTCAGCGAGAGTAAGAAGATCCTTGAGAAGAGGATTGACTCCTTACCAGAAAGCTCTGATAAAGAGGCTTGATGCCGGAGAAAGCAATGTCAAAACACACTGCCGCGGGTTAATAATTATGCCCAGCATGATTGGTAAGACTCTTCGCGTTTACAACGGCAAGGAATTCCTTCCCGTGAGCATAACTTCGGAAATGCTTGGGCATTACCTTGGTGAATTTTCCCAGACGAGGAAATTTGTCGCCCACAGCTCTGCAGGTATTGGTGCAACGCGCTCAAGCAAGGCTGTCTCGGCTAAATAGAAACTAAAACTAGGCTAAATAGAAACTAAAATAAAAACAGGTCTGAAAAAAATAAATTAAGAAGAAAACAAAAAATGAAGATGACTGCCAAAGGCAACACCAGCAATGAAGTTCACTTTGCTACAGCAAGAGCTTTAAATCTGCCTGTTTCCACAAGGCAGTGTGTTGAGCTTTGCCGCTTCCTCCGCTATAAAGACACTTCGCGGGCAAAGGAGATTCTTGAAGATGTTATTGCCCTGCGCAGGCCGGTTCCTTACCAGAGGTTTATTCAGGATACGGGCCATAAAGCGGGCATGTCTGCAGGAAGGTTTCCGCAGAAAGCAGCTCATCAAGTATTGAGCTTAATCAGGGCTGTGGAAGCAAATGCGCAAAACAAAGGGCTGGATGTATCTTCCTTGAAGATTACTAAAATTATCGCCAACAAAGCATCTATTCCTTTAACAGGAAAGAGGCACAGGGGCAGAACAAAAAGAACTCATCTGCAAGTGGAAGTTAAAGAGCGTTTTGCTAAGGGGCAGGCCAAACCGGCAGTTAAGGAAGAAACAAAGAAAGAAGCAAAATCCGAAAAGCCGGAAATTGCAGCCAAAGAAACCAAAGAAACTAAGGAAACTAAAGAAACTAAAGAAACTAAAGAAACTAAAGAAACTAAAGAAACTAAAGAAACTAAAGAAACCAGAGATATAGGGAAGGATCTTGAAAGAGAAGCCAAGCTTGCTGCAATTAAGAAAGATATTATGGTCGAGCAAATCAAAGAGAGAATCAAGGCAGAAGAAACGGCTGAAACCACCGAAACGACGCAGAAATTAGTTAGGGAGAAAAATGAGGAAAGCGGGGAGCAGGAAGAATCAAAAATCAAATCCGCAGTGAAACCGGAAATTAAAGTAAATGAAGTCCCTCGTGAAGTCTCTCCGGCCGAGCTGTTAAGAAGGGCGCAGGAAAGGGCCGCAGAGCTTAATAAAAGAGAAAAAAACAGGAAAGATGCTGAAGAAGTATCTAAATTGTATACCGAGCTGCAAAAAAAAGGCTCGCTGCGCAGTGGAGTAAAGAGTGAAGCAAAGGGCAGAGTAAAATGAGACAAATGAGACCAGCGATGATAAGGGGGGCAAACTATGATTGAGCGTGAATTCATTGCCCAAAAAACAAGGGAGTATTACATTCAGAAGTTTGTAGAAAAATCCTTGGGCAATGTAGGCATATCCAGCATTAAACTGAAGAAGATACCTTTGGGGGAGAGGATAGTTATCAACACAAGCCGGCCAAGTTTAATTGTCGGCTCAAGAGGCTCTAACATCAGAGCGCTGACAAAGACTCTCAAAAAAGAATTCAATTTGGAAAATCCGCAGATTGAAATAAATGAAGTTAAAGAGATTTTCCTTGACGCCAATATTGTTGCAGAAAAAATAGTTGCTTCGCTGGAGCGCTTTGGTTCCGCGCGGTTTAAAGGTGTCGGGCACAAAATGATGGAAAATGTCATGAATGCCGGAGCAATGGGTGTAGAAATTATAATTTCAGGAAAAATTCCCGGAGCGAGGGCCAAAAGCTGGCGTTTCTACACCGGCTACCTTAAGAAATGCGGGGATGTGGCTATTTCGGATGTAAGAATTGCCAAAAAAGCAGCCCTGCTGAAGAGCGGAATAATCGGAGTTAAAGTGTCAATAATGCCTCCGGGCCTGGTCTTGCCGGACAGTGTTGAGTTGCTCAGCGAACCTAAAGTGGAAGAAGAGTCTGGCAGTATGGAAAAAAAAGAGAGCGGAAAGAAGTCAGGTGCAGAAGAAAAGAGAGGGAAAAAGAAAGAGTCTGCACAAAAAGGTGCTGCAAAGAAGAAGCCTGCGAAGGGAAGGAAGAAAGCTGCCAAGAAGGAAGTTTCAGCAAAGAAAACAGAAGAGAAAACAGAGAAAGCAAGTGAAGCTGTTGTTTCCAAGCCGGATGAGAGCGCCGAGAACACTGAAGAAAGTAGCGGAAGTGATGCAGAAGAAAAGGCTGGTCCCTCTGAAAATTCGCCTGAAAGTATGTCTGAAAGCCCGGATTCGGTGTCGGAGCCTCTGGAACCGGACTCCGAAAAGGAGGCATAAAAGCATAAAGAGGAATAACTATGAAAGCAATAAAAGAGTTCAGGGATTTATCTTCAGCGGAATTGGCAGCCAGGCTTGAAGAGCTCAAGAAGGAGCTGTTGAAGATGAATGTTCAGGTTGCTCTCGGTGCGGGGACGAGCAATCCCGGTAATTTAAGGAAGGCAAAAAAAAATATTGCCCGTATTGAAACAATACTGCAAGAGAAACAGCAGGAAAAAAGGAGGAATTTAAAGTAAAAATGGTAAGTGTATGCAATCAGTGCGGTCTTCCGGAAGACCTCTGCGTCTGCGAGGCTATTGCCCGTGAGCAGCAAAAAATAACTGTAACCTTAGAAAAGAAAAAATTCGGAAAAAAATATACCATTATTAGCGGCATAGGCAAGGAAGCTAACATTGAAGAGATATTTAAAAAGCTTAAATCAAAGTTTGCCTGCGGCGGAACAGCCAAAGGCGGGAACATTGAGCTTCAGGGTGACCATAAAGCCAGGGTGAAAAAAACACTTGCGGATTTGGGTTTTCCTGAGGAGACTATTGAGATCCGGTAAGCCTGCAGAGCAGTTGGAACAATTTGTTCTGACAGCGGTAAGTGGTGATGAGTAATGGCTGGCAAGAACACTTTTCCCGGAGAGTTGATCGGGATGGAAGTGGAAGTCATAAATTCCCCTAATTTAGAAATAATTGGGATTTGCGGGAAAGTCGTGGACGAAAGCAAGCAGACACTTAAAATAAAGAAGCACAACGGAAAAACGATAACTTTGCTGAAGAGTTCCATTCAGTTCAAGTTGCTGGATTCCGGGAAAATAATCTCTGGCAGGGAGATCATCAAGCGGCCGGAAGATCGGCTGAAATAAAATGCTAAAGTAAAATATGATAGTAAAGTAATACTAATAATAAAATGGGAATAATAAAATAAAAAAAGTAAAGTAACACTAAAAGTAATACTAATAAAATAATTAAAATGATAGTAAAACAAAAAATATGAGAAATAGAAAAATGAAATAAAAACATAGAAAATAAAAAACATAGTAATGAAACATAGTAACGTCAACAAAACCAGCGGAAGATGAATTGAAGATGAAAATGGAAGTCAAAAAGGAAATTTTTGGGATACCTGCTCCCAGGAGAGCTTACGATAGTAAATACCATGATAAAAAATGCCCTTTTACAGGAGATTTAGCCGTAAAAAAAGAGTTCCTGCAGGGCAAAGTCA
>JBFMFP010000034.1:0-13247 GCA_040751885.1 Nanobdellota archaeon | reverse complement strand
CGTGATACAATGCATAATACAAAGTAACGATGAGCCAGTCATTGAATTGTGAATCATTAATATTTTTTTCAAAGAATAGCATATTGTGTTTTACTTTATCCAAATGGGCTGCGACCAATTCCGCATTGTCTCCAATCCTTACAAGCATTCCTTTCTCTAAGAAAAATGTATATTTGCTTTCCAGCAGTCTCTTGTTTGAGAATAACTTGTTAATATCCATCTAAAATGACCTCGTAAAAATTTTGCTCTTTGTAGATTGGGAAGCCAGTTTTTCTTGCTTGAATTATTACGTGGTCTTTATTTCTTAATAAATCTTCAATAGTACATTGGAAGATACTCACAGGGTAATGAGATGTGGCTTCTGCATTCTTTTTGTTATTATTCAGGTTCACAGGTTCGTTTGATACAATAAGAAGATCTATATCGCTTCCTTTCCGTTCCTCTTTTCTTGAAGCAGAGCCAAAGAGGACTATTGTATATGTCCCTTTAGGAATATCATTAAGAAAATTTCTGAGAGGAACTTTTACGTTTGTGTTAAGATTTTTGAATTTCTGGATAGCTATCTCTGAAAACTTTAAAGTGAATATTTTCTTGTCTTTGATATTATAGAAAGTGTTGGATTTGGTTTTTTCTTCAGTCAGGATATTCTCTTTTTTCAGCTTTTCCAAAGCATTTTGAAGCGAGCTATGAGAGAGTTTTGTATGCTCTTTTATCTGATTGTAATAGAGCTTTGGCTCTTTCATCTCAAAAAACGCTTTGAATATCTTTTCATCTGCTTTCATGTGTCCATTAGTATATCCCTACCTTTATATACTTTACCATTTTTTGGTAAGATTTTACCATTTTTTGGTATAGTTATGCTTCAACCCCAACAGGAATTTCGATGTTTAATCCAAAAAGACAAGAAAATAAAAAATTATTTTCAGTCGCAAATAAAGCTTTCATACTTTATTTACGAAGACAAAAAAATATTTAAAAGGGAAATAAAAAGTTCAGTTAATTCAGGTAAAAAAAGATAATTTTCTATTATTGATATGGACAAGAATTACGCCATTCTTCTTTCATTATCTGTGCCCCACAGGCATCTCTTCCCGGCCAAGGACTGGATTGGAGCCAATAAGCGCTATCATTTGTATGATAATCGTCATTTAAATTTCCATAAATATCTGTTCCATGTTGAACCTTACAGTATATTTGAAGACAATTCTTTTTTGGGTTAGAATAATTTGGTCCGTTCTCTTCTAAACCAGAGCAAGAGATGTTCTTTGTCAAAGTCATAGAATAGTCTGCCCAAGTAACAGTCATACCATAATAACTACAAATTTTATTTTTTTCGCTAACATCACCGCCCCAATATCCTTTACAATTCTCATCAAAAGGTTTTACCGAACCAGCTTCACACTCCCCCACTTGCCACAAATATTTCCCATACAACGGAGAATTGCCGCAATAGCCCTGCGGATTTCCACTTGAACTGCCACTGGAATTTCCCCCGTAATTATAATAAGTATCACCACAAGCAGCCAAAGCACCAGCTAAACCAAGAGCATAAAAAGCTTTTCTAAGAGTATTTTCCAGAGTTTTCATTTTTACAGCTTCCTAAACAAGACGTTAATTGATGGCTAAAAAAATTATATTTAAACATTGTGAAACTGCGTGAAAGATTATGCTGAGAATAAACTTTACCAAAACCAACAGAAAAGTCTTTAAATCTTCTTTTTTTAGTTAGGATCATGGAATATCTTAAAAGAGGTTTAAAAGATACTTTTAACTCTATCAGGAAACATAAAACACTGTTTATTTCTTTAATCATTCTGGAAGCTTTTTTTATTGTGCTGTCGCTGTACATTACAGCCCACTACCAGCTCAGCATTCTTGAAGATGCAAAAAAAATAATTGAGCCTTTTGGGAGTATGAATTTTGATGCCCGCAGCATAACTGCTGACAACTTTAATGAAATCCTTTCCAGCGAAGATGTTTACTCAGTTTATACAAGCTACAAGTCCATGCTTAAAAACGTAGAAAAGCTTGCCGGCAGCCTGCTCTTCCTGTTTATCTTTATGAATGGCGGGCTCTGGATATTAAGCTCATGGCTGCTGGAAAAACATCTTAACTGGAAACAAAACCTGAAAAAGCTCTGGAAGCCCTGGTGCAAGATAACTACAGCTTCGCTTGTCCTTATCGCTCCTTTCTTGGTCTTGATGTACTACCTAATCATCTTTGTGCTGCGCATACAGGGAAACTCCTCCACAGACTATGTTTCTTTGCTCATCAAAAGCCTGCCTTACATATCGCTGATACTTTATTATTTCCTTATTGCTGCCTTTGCCCTGGCTAAAGAGGATTCCTGGAGATTATATTTAAAATCGCTGCTGAAGGTGTCCATTTTTAAAATTCACAAATGCCTTCTCGTCCTGCTCATCAACGCTACTTTCATCGCTGCAGGCCTGTCATTAATTTATCTGTCTGCAGGCTATTTATCCTCAAGTTTCATTTCACTGCTTCTTCTTTTAAGTGCAGGACTTTTTTTCCTGATGATACTAGCAGCAACCAGAATCTTCTGGATTGCCTGCCTAAGCGGACTGGCTGAAGAGAAATGAAAATAATCATTGACACAAATGCCTGGATGGCTATCTACGATTTCAATCTGGATTTATTCAGCGCTTTGGAGAGGGATTTAGACTTCCCCTACAAACTCTACGTGCTGCAGGCGACAATAAACGAGCTGAGAAAAATCATCAGTGAGCAAAGGGGCAGGTATAAGCAGGCAGCCCTGCTGGCCTTAGGGCTGATAAAAGATAAAAAAGTAGAAGTGATCAATGAGCTTGGAAATGTTGACGCTCTTCTTGTAGAGCGCTCAAAAAAGGGCGACTTGGTCTTAACGCAGGATATTGCCCTGAAAAAAAAGCTGAAAAGACCATATTTAACAATCAGGCAGAAGAAGAGAATTATGGTTGTGGAGTAAGGTTATTTGTAAAGAGTTATTTGTAAAGAGTTATTTGTAAAGAGATATTGTAAAGAGAAATTATTTGCTTTTACTTAACCCTAGTTTCTTAATCTTCCTGTGCAGCGTTTCTACGCGGATGTCCAGCTTCTCTGCCGCCCTGGAAACATTCCACTGGCATTCGGACAATGCTTCGTGAAGAAACTGCCGCTCAAACTCGCGCCCAGCTTCCTTCCAGCTTAAGTGCTGGTGCGGCAAAATCCGCGCAATATTCCTGGACAAAGCAGGAACTTCCAGATAAATCCTTTCCATTTTCTGCGGCCGGATAATCTCCCTGTATTCTTCAAGGGCTGAACGGATAGTTTTATCTATCAAACTCTCCCGGTATTTCTCCCCTGATTCTTCTTCCTGGCTGCGAATGACATCAACATTTATGCCTGTCTTTCTGATGAAACGGTGCAGGCTCCTTCTGTCCACTTCCAGAAATCTGGCCAGCTGGGAAACATTCCCCCTGTGCAGGCGCAGCTCATTTTTAAGAAATTCTGCTTTAAATTTTTTCTTCGCCTCAGAAAAACGCAGGTTGGGAGGAAGATAGACATTAAGCTGTGGACTTTTCAGCTGGTCAGTGATGTCCGATTCAACTTTAGGAATGGCAATACCCCAGCTTTTCTCCATAATTTCCTCTAGAAGAACAGACACCTTCTCTTTAATTGTTTCTTCAAGGCTCTTTTCTTGGTTCATTATTTCCCCCCCCCAGATTAACAACTCAAGGCTTTTTCTTAAAGCTTTTTTCTTGGTTCATTATTTCCCCCCCAGATTAACAACTCAAGGCTTTTTCTTAAAGCTTTTTTCTTGGTTCATTATTTCCCAAAAATTAACAAATTAATAAGTTGATTTATTGCTGCCAATTGATTTATTGCTGCCTATTCCTGCCACCGCCTGCCAACAGCGTTCCCAAAGGAAATCCGTAGAGAAAGACCAGTGACGCCAGCAGCAGTTTGAATGAATCATTCTGGATCAAAAAGTACGGGCTGAATAATAAAAGGTAATACACGCAGCTAAGATACTTTAAAGGCTTGAGCTTTAAGTCTTCTTTTAAATCATCTTTTAAATTCACAATTTCATCTCTTAGAGTTATATCTGCATCTTTCAGATTCATATTTTCTTTATAAGAAGAATACTTCCACTCAAAAACAAACAAAGCCCCGGAAAATAGGGCAAAAAAAGAAAGCATGTAATACGATTTGTCTTTAAAGGCAAAAAAAATTACCACGACAAAAATCAGCATAAATAAAATCCTCTTTAAGAGAAGAAAATATTTTTTCCCCGGAGCTATTTCTTCGGGAGCAATACGGGATAAAGCAACTCCAAAAAATGTCCCTCCAAAAGACAATAAAAAAACAAGCACTTGGCTGTATGTTTCCATTTTACTTTTTTTACACTTTATTTTTTAATTACAAACTCTTTATCTCTCCTTTCTTTATCTCTTCTTTCTTTATCTCTTCTTTCTTTATCTCCTCTTTCTTTATCTCTTCTTTAAATTTTCTCAAAAACAATTCCCAGTCTTTCTCTTTAATTACTGCGCCACAGGCATTAGCGTGCCCCCCGCCATACCCTTCCACACCCTGCAGGGCTTTCTCCAAAGCATCAACTATCCTGAATCCGGCACGCAAACTGCATTTCATCTCATCGGACTTCTTTCTGGCGATAAGAATAATTTTGTTCGGATGCAGCGCGAGCAATTCATTGGCCAAAACTGCCGTGAACGACCATTTGGTGGAAGGGTAAGTAAACAATAATAAGCTGCTTCGGGTAGCTTTCTTCCTGGCATCACTGAGAACATTCTCGTACATCTCATTAATTCTGTCAAAGCGATGGTAAAGAAACTTGCCGGGCGCGCTTCCCCGCTTAAAGATCTCATAAGGTGATTTGATGCGCGAAAGGATTTTTACTGACTTCTTTACTTCAGAATTTGGCCCTTTCAGCAAAAGGAAAAACATCTTCACTAGTTTCCCCAGGGGCTGCCTGTAGAGCATTGTTGCCAAATCACTTTTTTCCGGCAGCAAATCGGGATATTTCTTAATAAAGTCATCCAGGAATTCCGGAATGTATGCATCTGCCAGGCATCCCGTCGCTGCGATCCATAAGTCGTCTTTATTAGCGGAAATCTGGTAAGCCCATTGGGTTGTAGGGATATATGCGTCAGGCTCTTTTATCCTGGGGTTAAAATAATGGACATTTCTCATCTCCTGCGGCTGGTGATGGTCTATCCAGAAAATGGGCCGTTTTGCCTGGTCTACAAACTCCTGCTCCAGAAGCGGTATGTCTAAAATAAAAATCTTATCTGGATTCAACTCGCTGACTTTCCTCAGAGCACGAACATCTATTTTTGAGGAGGTTGCCACTCTAACTCCTGTCCCTTCACGATGCATCCTGTAGAGAAGCAAAAATGAGGCTAAACCATCACCGTCGTCATCGTAGAAAAATAAGGGGTTTTTGGCTGTAGCAAGCTCTTCACGCAGAAACTGAACCTGTTTTGCTGTTAGCATTCCCGATATTCCTGACGTTCCTGACATTGTGAAAAAAGGATAATCCGTAAGTTTTTAAAGGTTTAGTAGGATTGACCAAAAGTTCGCAGTTTTCACAAGAAAATAAAAAACTATACTCACTCGCATAAATAATTGAGCGAATAGATGCTCGTTCGTAATAAGCAAAGCGCACTGTTCATGCTCAAATATTTGTGCGCTTTGCTATATTTTCAGTCGTAAATAAAGCTTTCATACTTTATTTACGAAAATAAAATCATCTTAACTATCAAACTTAAATAAATTAATCACTTACTTCTTCCACCATCTTCCCAATGGCATCAAACCCTTTCTGCCAGAATTCTTCTGAACAGATGTCAACACCTACCGCTTTTGTAATTTCAAGAGGGGACTCGCTTCCCCCCTTGCTCAGCAGCTCAATTATTTTAGAAGCAAATTCTTTTCCTTTTTCTTTTCTTTTTTCATTTTCTTTTTCCTTTTCTTTACGCTTTCCACACTTATACATTTCATACAAAGCCAAAGCCAGCAGATTGCCGAAAGCATAGGCATAACAGTAAAAGGGAGTGTGAAAGATGTGCGGGATGTAACACCAT
Source organism: Nanobdellota archaeon (assembly GCA_040751885.1). GTDB lineage: Archaea > Nanobdellota > Nanobdellia > Woesearchaeales > GW2011-AR9 > JBFMFP01. The sequence goes on along the minus strand of JBFMFP010000034.1, from coordinate 7,164 downwards.
TCATAGGCAAAAATGTCGTCCACCACTATTTTATTTCCCAGCTGTTTTCTTAAATCAGCCAGGTAAACGTTGCTTATCTCTTTAATTGTTTTTCCCTCTTCTACCATCTTATGGGCTTTTATCTCAAAATCAACAAAGCCTGCCTGCCTGATGATGGAGGCATAAAACTCATCCAGCTTTGCAAAAAGCAGCTCTTTGGACTTTTCAGGCTCTTTCTCCTGCAGATATTCCGAAAGGAGCATTTCGGAAAAGATAGAAGCAGTCTCGGCCAAAGGAAGGGCAGCAGAAAAGGTAAACTCACTTTGCTTTCCGGCCAGATTATAATGCAGGCCATGACCTAATTCGTGAGCTAACGTAGAAACATCTCTTAAAGTGCCGGTATAATTCAGCAGGATATAAGGGTTCAGAGCAGCGGAAACTGCAGAGCAGAAAGCACCCGGATTTTTGTTTTTCTGCAGCCGGGAATGAATGTGCTTAGTCTTAATGATGTTTAAAGCTTCTTTATTGAATATTGGAGAAAACCTCCTAAAAGAATCTAAAACAGTATTCACAGCTTCATTGTAAGAAATGTTATTGTCTTCTTTTCCATAGGGAGCATAAAGGTCAAACCTTCTCATTTTCCTTAACTTCAGTTTCTTTCTTTTTATTTCAAAGAATTTTTGGAACAAATGCTGGTTCTTCCTGCAGGCATTAAGCAACATTTCCACGGCTTTGTCCGGAATGTCATTGTCAACGTTTCTTACACTTACCGCATTCTTATAGCCGCGCAGACCTACACACTCTTCCCGCCAGTCGTCAAGCAGGCTCCTGTAAATTTCACCGATGACATCCTTATTCTGCTTATATTTCTCCAGAAGCGCTCTGTAAGCCGCCTCCCTCTTCTCTGCAGAAAAATCACGCACGTAAACGAGCAATTCATTCTGATTGAGTTTCTTCCCGGCAAAAACAAACTCAAACTGGGAAGTAAAAATGCTGTAAACGGAATTTAACGATGAAGAGCCATGGGCATCTTTTATGTTAATTATCTTTTCTTCATTTTCTTTGAGGGTATATGGTTTAGTCTTGCGCAGGCATTCAAGAAAATAATGGTATTTTCCGCTGGCTGTGATTAACTCCTTGGCTTTTCCTTCGGGCAGATTCTTAAACCAGAGCTCAAAAAAAAGCAATCTGTTATCTATCTTTGTAGCAATCGTCTTGATTCTGGAGCATAAGGCAGAAGCATCCTCATCACCTGAATTTTCAGCAAACTTCAGCTGTGCATAAGCACCAAGCCAGACATTTACTTCTTTTTTCAGCAGCTCCAGTCCCTTTACAAAAGAAAGAAAAGTATCGGCAGGAATGCTCTCAGTCAGAAGATGCTTTTTGCTTTCTAATGCCGCTGTTAATTTCCCAATCTTCCGTACGGTTTCGGGAATATTTTTTATTTTAATTTCAGACAAATCCCAGGAAGAAAGCTGATAATTGGCCATAATGCGGCGGGTTGCAATGCACTCTGTCTTGCAATGCACTCTGTCAAGACATGCAGATATGCTCCTCCCCCTCTTCAAAAATAGTATTGCAGCTGGAGCAGTATTCCTTCCTGGCCAGCGGACGCTTAAAGCAATCGCAAGTTTTCACTGTGCACGTTTTCTTGCCGCGCTTGTACTCGCTGACAGTAACCATCGTGCGGCATTTCCCTTCACAGACGTAACGTATTTCTGACAAACTCACCACCTTTTTGTAGATAAATGCTGCTGATAAATGCGCTACTGATAATTGCTGATAAACTTTGAACTCTTTAATAACTTACATCTCTTTAATAACTTACATCTCTTTAATAACCTACATTAAACAAAATTGCTTCCTCTATTTATAAAACTATTTGTCAACTAGGAAGGAAAGAAAAAGAAAGTCAATTCAAACCGCAATTAAGGAAAACGCTCTCCAGGTCAGGTTTATTTTATACCTAATTTTAGGTTAATTTTATACCAAAATATTTATAAATAAATGGTGCTTTTTATACCTAAAATGACCAGCGTAACCGAGCATAAGCGTAAAATAAAAGAACACTTGCAGGCGCTAAACGATGCCATCGATTACGGCATTGAAAACAAGCCCATTACCATCGGGTTTCACACCAGCGCTTGTGCCACTGAACTATTAGAGATTTATCTTCATAAGCTCAATCTAATTTCTATAGGGAAAACCATCAAGCATAACTGGTTTGAAAAGCCCAAACCTGGGCAGAAGATAGCTCCTTTAATTGAACGAAAATTATCCGTAAATTTTCCTGATAAGGAAAAAATTTACCATCTGATTTACAACATTGAAGAGCATCGGGACAATTTGATTTATGGCAAGAACTCCCCGGCACTGGTTAAGTTCGTCCTGGAAAACTTTTTGCAGCTTAAAGAACAGCTGATTAAAAAATTAAAAGACTTGGGTGAAGAAATTGGATAAAACAGACTTGCTGGCTTACGCCTATGCCTATTTAAGCTATTTATTCGGAAGAAGCTATTTATTTGGAAGCAGATATCCGGCTATAGAACACATTTTTTTGTTCGGCTCGGTAGCAAGGGGCGATTTTGATGAAGATAGCGATGTAGATATTTTTATTGACGTAGAACCAAAGAACGAAAAAGTTGTAACCAGAATAGCTGAACGAGCTTTGGGTAGATTTGAAGAAATAGAAAAAGAAAAATGGAGGCTAAAAGGACTAAGGAACCGCATTAGCCTTAAAGTGGGAACTTTGGAGGAATGGAAACTCAAAGAACCTATCGAAAAAGAAGGGATTGTTTTATATTCCACTGCTGCGGGTTCAAAACTCAGGAAATATCTACTCTTTACTTTAGAGCCAATCAAGCCTATAAAAAAAAGAATTAAAGTTATCCGCAAGTTGTTCGGCAGAAAGGAGCAAGGCTATGCAGATCAGGGCTTGGTTCAAAGATACTCCGGTAAAACATTGAACCCGCGAAGCTTTATCGTTTCCAGCGATGGGCTTAAAGAAGTTTCTTCTTTTCTCACTAAACAGAAAATTAAATTCAGCTTTGAAGAAATCTGGAAATAATTTTGGGATAACACACTTATCCTTCTTTTTGTACCACTTATAAACCACAACCATAATCATTAAAAGCAATAAATTCTTCTACAATAATTCCATGAACATCCGGCGTGTAAAATTTAAAGATATTGAACAAATCCCCAAGCTGCAGATCAATAACAATTTCAAGCAGGATTTCTTTGGGACTGCACCCGCTCCGTTCATCGGCAGGTTTGGCTATCCTAATGTAAATATCGGTGTGTTAAGCCCGCAGTTTATCGGCGATATTGCAGAATACGACTCTCCAAGATTATGGAGCAGCAGCCGTTTCGCCATAGGAAAAATTGCCGGCCTGAGATACAGTTTAGTCAATTCGCGGAAGCAGTGGAACATTAAAGATGTGCACAAAAACAGCTTTAAAGAAGGAAAATTTCTGGACATAGTCCGTGAAACAGGCATGGCTAAAGAAGGTACAGAGCTTGAAATCAGCCTGAAAAAAGCGCCAAAACTTCCTTTAGGCGAAGAAAAAGAAATCATCCCTTTCGGGCCGGCCAGCGAAATTCTTAAAGCAAGGATTACTGCCAATGCCAAAGTGGACAGCAAAGTTGAGAAAGCTGTTGCCAACACTGACTTAAAAGCAGCACCGGCAGTCATTGGGTTGTATAACAAAGGCTTTGAAGAAAACGTTCTCAGCAAGCTCATTTCCGCAGGCAATCTGGGACTGGAAAGAAAGAGGAAGTTAGTTCCAACCAGATGGAGCATTACCGCTGTTGACGACACTCTCGGTAAACAGCTGATTGCAGAAATCAAAGAATTTAATCCCGGAGAATTTCAGGCCTATTTTGGCGGAGAGTGGGGCAATTATTACTTGTTATTATTTTTCCCGGAAGTATGGAGTTTTGAATTGTTTGAAACGTATTTAGGGCATAAAGTCAATCCCTGCTCAAAAGAAGGAAACTTTTATTCCGCCGATTATGAAAGCTATGAAGGAAGGAAATCCTATGCTCAAGAATGTGCCGGCGGCTATTATGCCTGCAGGTTAAGCATCTTAGAGAAGATGAAAGAATTAAAGCGGCAGGGCAGCTGTCTGGCGTTAAGATTCATCTCTTCAGAATACAATGTTCCTTTAGGAGTATGGGTATGCAGGGAAGCAGCAAGGAAAAGCCTGCAGGACAGAGTGGTAACTTTTTCTGACGAGGCATTAATGCTTGCCTATGCCAAAGATCTTATCAGAAACAAGTTCGGTTTTGATTTAGAGCTGCTGCTGAAAGAAAGCAAACTCTTAAAAAACAAAAAAGAGCAGAAAAAACTGAACGAGTTTTAACTTTTTCTTAATTGTTTTACTCTTTTCTTAATCACTCCTCTTTTTTGACAAAAGGAATCTTACCTCCGCGGTAAATATAAGCAGCCAAAATCAAAGCAATTCCCAAGACAATTGCCGCAGACAGGAAACTGTTTTCTTTGACAACTATCTGCTGCGGATAATCGTGGCATTTATAATCGCTGCCGCAGTAGGCACTTTCCTTGCAGTCCTTGTTGCTGCTGCATTCCCTTGTTGCTAAACTCACTAAAAAGAAACCTACAATCACTAAAGCCAAAGCTACGGCAACAATGGCTAAAGCCATATTTCCTTTTTTATTCATATTTACGTCAAATGGAAGGGGGTTGTTTTTAAAGATTTCTTGTCTGCAAAAACATATTTTTTCCCCAGCAATGATAAAATAATTTTACTTCTTTTTTGGAAAACTAACTTTTATAAATAATTAAATTATACTAACTTAAATGGATATCACCAAGATTGACAAAGAGTTTGAAGAGTTCGTTCTCAAGAATTATGATAAGCTTACTGAAAACCAGCGCAGAATCTGCGAAAAGCTGGGAATTAGTGCGCATGCTTGATGCTTCATTTTTAGTTTATGTTTAGCTTATGTTAACTATCAGGCTGTTTTCTAGCGAGAAAGCCACGAAACATTTATATTTCAAAAGCATTTGATTTCCCTTATGCCCTTTTACAACTGGTGGATGAAGCTCTTTAAGAAGGAAAAAGAGAGAAAAAAAGACGTGCTTAAAGATATTGAAGCAGTCATTGATTTTATTGAAGACAGCCGCGCGGATACCCAGGCATTGCTTGCAGAACTGAAAAAATTAAAAGAGCTGGAGCAGGAATACCATGTTGCCAGAGCAAACATAATTCCAGTCAATCTCAAAACACAGGAAAAAATTCTTGACAAAATCATAGAAAGATACGAATTCTTCCAAAACGACACGGACGTCAACGGCCTAAGGGTAAAAATGATTGCCGAAGAGTTCCTCAAGCGCGCTGAAAAAGCAGGGCTGAAAGATATACTCGCTGAGAAAAAGAAAAGCGACAAGTGGAAGTTTCAGTGGTAAGATTACTATACCTCTTCTGCTTTGATTTGCTTTTATGCTCTTTCCAGCGATTAAGCTTCTCCGGCAAGAATTCGTTCAACCGGGGAGTCGCTTACAACTGAGGAATCACTTACACACGACTGGGGAGGAGGAGGGTAACTCTGATGCCGACATACACGCGGTGGTTGAGCTATATCATGACAAGCAACTTGATTTAACACATCACGCAAGTTCATTTCCCGAGGTCTGCGGGCATTCGTAGAATAAAGCAGATATGAACTGTTTGTTTGCAGATGGACACCTTGCGGATTAAAAGCTTTAACTACAAGGGCACCATAGCAGCCATCATGAATTCGCACCCATTCTCTGACCTTATCATAACCATCACAAGAGACCATTTCAGGAAAAAAATCAGCACAATCCCCGTCTGCTAAAAGCATTCTCATTCTCTGGGAACGGATCTGTGCACCAGAGCCACCAGAGCCTATACTTATTTGCATCTCCGCAACAAGAAGATAAGCGCCTAGCAAGCTAGTAACATAATCGTCCAAGGGAGGACGCTCACGGCTGATGATTTCACCCCACTTCTGCCGGAGTTCTCTTCTGTAAAAGCCCTTCCAATCTTCGGCAAGGTCAATAATTCCGTAAGGCGTTGTGATTTCTTCCATTGTGATTTCCTCCGACCCCTATAGCAACCGAATACAATTCTTTCAACTGTTCTGAGCTCATGCTGGTTATCTTAGCTGCCAGACCACCAAGTGTATAATCTTCCCCTATACACGCTCTTTCTAACAGACCCCTGCCTAACAACAAATAAGAAGGATTACAGCCAGTATCATATCCATCGCATTTACTTCCTATATTATCCATATTTCCATAATCCATATTTTCACTCATTTTTCATACCCCCGCTTGTTTAGAATTAGTCAGAATTAAGCAAGTATTTTTAAACATTTCGGTTGTGTATATGCTATATATGTTTTGGAGAGATTTTTAGCTAAGCATTCAGTAGAGAACATTCAATAAAGAAATAAACATTTATTTGCTTGAATAAAGCTCGCTTACCGAAATGATTTCCGTTCTTCCTGCTTTATGCTTCCAGCAAAAGATACCTTCTTTAGCCCTGTTAAGACAGGCGGTTCCGTCCCTACACCGGGCAGAGCAGCACTTAACGTTAATCTGCTCGCTATTAATTTCATTATTAGACTCGTCATCTACCGCTTCGTTTAGATGAAAAGGCTTTTTTGATAAATCAGTTTTATAAATCTCACAACCCATCTCTTTTAAGCAAAGAACTATTTCTTCATCCAAATTAACATCAACCAAACATTTAAGGTTGGGAAGATTATATTTTGTAAGCAAAGTTTGAATTGCAACTGCTGCTGAGCCTGAAGTAATTATAGACATTCGAGGCAACTTCCCTTGAAACTGCCCTCTTTTTTTAGCTAAAAGAAAATCTCTATAAGTAACCACCATCTCCCAGGCCATCCTGTCTTTATGCGTGCCCGTGGGATTATGGCTTTCGTCTTTCAGCCAGACGTTTGAGAAATCAGGAACTTTAATTTTATAAGTAGGTGTAGCGGGAAATTTAGGTGAATCCGGCGGAAATTCCGGCTTGGTAGGGTCATTCTCAGAAGCTACACGGATAGAATACAGACTCTTTCTCTCTTTCTCTGAAAGTGGCATTTTACGCATAGGTAATTACAGAATTTATAAAAGTAATGGTTTAAATTCCAAAACAAAACTTTTCTTCAAAAAAACTCTAAAATTCTTTA
>JBFMFP010000033.1:0-13715 GCA_040751885.1 Nanobdellota archaeon | reverse complement strand
AAACAAAAATCAATTTGAAAAGATAGTAACGCTGTCAAAAGAGCAAGAAAAGATTATTATAGCGGTGGATAGATCGATAATAAAGTTAAATGTAGTGACTAAAAACTAGCAGAAATTCAGGTAATTACTCTTAAAGCAAATGTTTATATACATTCATTTTCTTTCTGATACATAGATGAAAAAGAGCTGGCTGTTTTTATTTGTAATTATAATTCTAATCCTTTTGACAACTTTTGCTTCAGCAGTTGTTACTACATCCCATAGTTCCCCTGAAATTAAAGTTCTTCTTCTTTCCCAGACACCCGATCCCGTTGAGCCGGGCCAGGTTGTTGAAGTTAAATTTAAAGTTGAAAATAATGGGACTGCTTTAACCCAAGATGCAATCATTGAGGCTCTTCCCCAATTTCCTTTTACTTTATACAATGATGTCGCTAAAAAAAATATTGGTAAGTTGAGAGCTTCTCAGACTGGTGCCGATGCTGCCATTGTCAGCTTTAAATTGAAAGTTGACGAGCAGGCTTTGGAAGAAGACACAGAGTTGGAGCTGAAGGTTCATATAGGGGATGCAGCTATTGTTTATACCCACAACGAATTTCTTATAGACATTCAGACCCATGATGCTGTTTTGGACGTAACTTCCATAAGCGTCATTCCGGAACAGATTGCTCCGGGCGGAACAGGGGAAGTAGATATTATGGTAAAAAATCTTGCTGACTCGCTCTTGAAAGACATCAAGTTTAAGCTTGATTTCAGCAGCAGTTCCGTTCCTTTAGCCCCTTACCAGTCTTCTTCCGAAAGGAGGATTGCTTCGCTGCAGTCAAAATACCAGAATTCGCTGCGTTTCAAGCTCATTGCCAAGCCGGATGCCACACCTGGGCTGTATAAAATACCTTTAAACATTTCTTACAATGATGAGAAAGGCAATTCCTACCTTGTTGAAGACTTTTTGGCCATGACTATTGGCGAAGCTCCCCGGGTAAAAGCCTATCTGAAAAAAAGCACTGTCCAAAAAGCCGGTGAAGAAGGAAAAATAACCTTAGAAGTAGCTAACGCTGGAAATACGGAAGTGAAATTTGTGGAGATGACTTTAATGCCCTCTGATGATTACCAGTTAATCACCACACGAAATTATTTTTATCTTGGAAATATCGCCTCGGATGACACTCAAAGCGAGGAGATAGATATTTACGTTAACAAGGTTGCCAAGAAATCCAAAAAGGCCATCATACCCCTTCATTTAAAATATGTTGACGCTAATAATAAAGTTTTCAAGCAGGATGTTGATTTGGAGTTGAACGTTTATTCTTCATCGCAGCTGAAGAAGTTTGGCTTGCTTCAAAGCAGCTATGCGTGGATTTATGTTTTGCTGATTATTTTGGCATTAAGCGGGTTTTTTGGGTACAGGAAATATTGGGAGAAATTTTCCCTCAAGAGAAATAATAAATAGTTTTAATAAATAGTTTTTTGTTCAGAATTCCACTCATGATTTCAGATTATTTCAAATTGGCTTACCGCAGTGCCAGACACCGTAAGCTTCGCTCTTGGCTGACCATGCTGGGGATTTTCATTGGCATTGCTGCTGTCGTTGCTTTGATTTCTTTAAGTCAGGGGCTGCGCACGGCCATTGGGCAGCAATTTGTCAAGTTAGGCTCGGACAAATTGATTATTCAGGCTGCCGGCTCAGGCTTTGGTCCGCCGGGAACAGCAGTAACTATTCCTCTGACCACTAAAGATAAGGACGCTATGGAGAAGGTTTCCGCTATAGATTTGGTTGTCGGCAGGTTAATTCGCATAGTTAAATTAGAATTTGAAAAAGAAGTTAAATATTCTTATGCCGTTTCCATTCCCGACGATACAAGGGAAATGAATTTGGTGGTTGAGGCCAACAATTACATTGTCGGAGAGGGCCGGCTGCTGCAGAGCAGCGATAAATACGCTGTTTTAATCGGCCACAGCTTTTCGGAAGATTTTTTTGAGCATGAAATCAATCTCAGAGATAAAGTTCTTATTCAGGACAAAGAATTCAAAGTGGTGGGCATATTAAAAAAATCAGGGAACCCGCAGCAGGATTCAGCTTTTGTAGTACCTGAAGCATCTCTGCGGGAAATATTGGATATTGCTGAAGATTATGATATGTTGGTTGCCAAAGTGCAGGCCGGTGAAAGCATGACCTTGGCTGCCGAAAATATAAAGAAAGACCTGCGCACATTGAGAAACGTAGACAAAGGCAAGGAAGATTTTACTGTCCAGACTCCGGAAAATCTTTTGGCGACGTTAAATTCAATTTTGCTGATTGTTGAGGCGGTCCTTGTAGGCATTGCCGCTATATCTTTGCTTGTCGGGGGAATTGGAATTATGAACACCATGTATACTGCCGTTTTGGAAAGGACCAAAGAAATTGGAATTATGAAAGCTGTGGGGGCAACAAATAAGGAAATAATGTTTTTGTTTTTGGTGGAATCGGGACTATTGGGAATGGTGGGAGGGATTATCGGCGTCATTTTGGGGTTTGTGATAAGCAAATCTGTTGAATTGATTGCATTTCAGATTTTTGAATCGCCGTTAATCAAAGCCGATTTCAGTTTCCTGCTTTTATTTGGAGCGTTAATGTTTGCTTTTTTAGTCGGGGCATTTTCGGGTGTATTCCCGGCCAGGCAGGCTGCTAAATTAAGTCCTATTGATGCGCTGAGGAAGTAATGGTCAGGGAGGTAATGTTAAAAAAGTGTTTTTTCTTTTTTATTGTTTATAAAGTATGAAATACTTTGTAAACTCAAGAAAATTATTTTTCAGTTTTCTTGTATTTTTAAACCATTCATTTTTCAACCACAATCTTTATATAGCCCGATAGATATAATATTATATCTTTTATGTTATCACAGACCGAATTAAAAATATTGGAGCAGTTATTTAAAGATTTAACCAGAGAATACACCATTCGGGAAGTCTCTTTAAGCCTGAATTTGCCTTATCCCCAAATACACCGAACAATAACTTCTTTGTTAGGGAAAAAGTTGGTTAAGAAAAGGGAGAAAGGCAAAAGCATCATCATTAACTTGGTTTTAGAAGAATTCAATGGGGAGTATGTAACTGTGGAAATGGAAAGAAGGAAAAAGATTCTTGAAAGATACAAAGTATTAAAGATATTAATGTACGATTTGGAAAAAATAGAGTACAACCAGTTTGTTTGTCTTTTATTTGGCTCTTATGCGGAAAAGAAAGCTAAAAAAGGGTCGGATATAGATTTGTTGTTTGTTATTCCTACCGAGTACAATTATGAGAAATTTGAAAGGTTTGTTAAGAGTGCAATTACATTAAGCAGGGCAGATATTAACATTACAACTGAAGCGGGGTTGCTGGAAATGTGGAAAAATCCCCTGAAATTAAATGTAGGCAATGAACTATTAAAGAAACATGTTGTTTTATTTGGAGCGGAGCAGTTTCTAAGATTGAGGAGGAAGCATTATGTTGGATGAAAAAAATAAGGAAGAAAGCAGTTCTTTAGTTAAGCAGTTAATTGGCGAAGGAAAAATTGGAAAGCCAGAAGAAGGAAGGGAAGGATTTTTTTTAAATAAAAGTATTGAATCGTTCAATCTGGCTAAAAGAATTTTGGAAATATCTGAAGATGAGAGCGACCCTTTAACAAGTTATATGTGGGTAATTGGTACTGCTTATTATTCAATGTTTTTTGTTGCTACAGCTTTATTAGCTCATTTTAACCATAGAATTAAAGAAGAAAAGGGAATACATAAATTAACTTATCATGCTTTAGTTTATTATTTTTTAATTGACGATAACAAATTGCAGAAGCACTTTATTGAGGAATATAAAGATGCCTGCAGGGAAACGGAAGAACTATTGCAGATGAGTGAATTGAAAGCGGTTTCAATGGTGAAAGCTTTTGATTTTGAAGCTGAAAAAAGGAAGAGATTTACTTATGAAATGGGCGAAGTTGCTGAGTTAAATAAAGCTAGGACATCAGTGAAAAGGGCCAGTGAATTTTTAACCGAGGCAAGGAAAATTATCGGGAGATAATAATTTAAAAAAAGAAAATGGGTAGGAAGAGAAAAGAATCAAGGAAATAATGGCCAAAGAGCGAATAAAAATGCTCAAAGATTATTTTAAAATTTCCTGGAGGGAAATCCGCAGGAGAAAACTGCGCTCCTGGCTGACTTTAATAGGCATTATTATCGGCATTGCCGCAATTATTTCTTTGATATCCTTAGGGCAGGGATTGCAGAATGCCATAGAAAGGCAGTTTTCCAACTTAGGAAAAGACAAACTCATTATCACGGCTAAGGGCAATACTTTGGGAGCGGGGCTGAGCATTGATGCCGTAAAAATAACCGATGATGACCTTGAAGTAGTCAGAAGCGTTTCCGGCGTGAAAACTGCCACGGGATATATTTACAGCAGCCCGAAGATGGAATACAATGATATTGTCCGTTACTTTTATGTTTCAGGGATACCAACAAATGATGAAGAAAGAAGCTTAATTGAGCATGCCCAGGCTTACACGCTGGTTAAGGGACGCTCCCTGCAGGATGGCGATAAATACAAAGCGGTAATGGGCTATGATTACCTTCAGCCGGAATTGTTTGAAAAAGAGATTGGGCTGGGCAGCAAGATTCTCATAGATGTTATTGAATTTAAAGTAGTGGGCTTTTATTCTAAAGTGGGGAATCCTGTAGACGATAAAATTGTTTACATTCCACTGGAGACCTATCAGGAAATTTTTGACAAGCCCAAGGAAGTAGGCATTATTATCATTCAGGCCCAGCCGGGGGAAAATTTGGATCTCCTGGCCGAAACGCTCAATAATGAGCTGAGAAAATCAAGAAAACTGGAAGAAGGCAAGGAAGACTTAAACATTCAGACGCCGCAACAGCTGGTTTCTTCTTTCCAGACAATTTTAGATATCGTCCAAGTGGTTTTGATTGGCATTGCGGCCATCTCCCTGCTCGTTGGAGGGATAGGAATTATGAACACCATGTTTACGTCCGTCTTAGAAAGGACGAAAGAAATTGGTATTATGAAAGCAATCGGAGCCAGAAACAGACACATTATGGTTTTGTTTTTAGTGGAATCAGGGCTGTACGGCTTTGGCGGAGGAATAATTGGCGTAATTTTAGGAATATGCTTTGCCAAGCTCGCCCAAGTGATAGCTTCTCAATATATTGGCACTTCTTTCCTTGATGTGAGAATAAGTTGGCTGTTAATTTTAGGTACGCTGTTATTTTCCTTTGTAATTGGCTGCCTATCGGGAATTGCTCCGGCACGGCGGGCTTCCAGGCTCAATCCGGTGGAAAGTTTAAGGTATGAATAAAGATGAATAAATAAAATGATGTTGCAGAGGTTATAAAAAGAATAATTTAAACTAAAAAGAATTAAAAAAAAAGTTAAAAAAAATAAAAAAAAGGATATTTAAATTATCTTAAAAATAAACAAAGGTTATGAAAAGCCTATTTAAATTACCTAAAAGAAATTCAAAAAAAGCCTAAAATTTAATTTATTCAGAAAATGAAAATGAATCACACCCCTAAAAGAAAGAGTGAAAAAGTTCTCATTGAACTTAAGGATGTTTGGAAGACTTACCGGATGGGAGATATCTCTTTAGATGTCCTTAAAAGCATAACTCTCAATATTTTGCAGGGGGAATTTGTGGCTGTCCAGGGACCCAGCGGCTCAGGAAAATCCACTTTAATGAATCAAATCGGCCTGTTGGACATTCCCAGCAGGGGCAGGATAGTGCTCGGGAATATTGACATTTCAACCTTGAGCGAGTCTGAGCTAGCCCAATTGCGGGGCAGGACTATTGGATTTGTTTTCCAGCAATTTAACCTGATTTCTACACTTACGGCTTTGGAAAATGTTATTCTTCCAATGATTTTCCAGGACGTGCCTGAAGAAGAAAGAGCTGCACGGGGCAAAGCACTTTTAACCCGTGTAGGGCTAGCGGAGCGGATGGGGCACCGGCCGACAGAACTGTCCGGAGGGCAGCAGCAGCGGGTAGCAATTGCCCGGGCTTTGGTGAATAACCCGGAGATTATCCTTGCTGATGAGCCGACAGGAAACCTGGACTCAAAATCGGGAGTTCAGGTGCTGGAGATCCTCACGCAGCTGCATGAGAAAGAAAATAAGACTATAATTCTGGTAACCCATGATGCTGCTCTTGTTCGCTATGCCCACAGAATTGTTCGTCTTAAAGATGGGGAGTTGGTAAGGATAGAGAACAGGCCTGTAAAATGATTAATTATTTGAAATGATTATTAGGCATACGATTTTCTAATGTATTTTTTGATATGCAATATATAAGTAAATTACGTCTTAATTGCCTATACTATCCTCTATAAAAATATCCTCTAAAAATATCTGTTAAACAACCTAAATCTTTATAAATCGTTCGGCTTAGGAATTGTTCGGCCTAGGATTTGATATAGTTTAACGAAGTATAATGTATATATTAAGTGTTATATTTTTAATGTTTAATTAAGCGAGGGGTAGATTTAATGGAGCGGAAGCAATTGGATGAAATGGATGAGTCTCCTTTTGCTGAAGAGTTTATTGAGGAAGATATAATGGCTAACAAAGCAGGGAAAAGCAAAAAGACCTTCAGGAAAAGTCCGCTTGGCAAGGTAACAAATGCAGCAAGGAGTGAGAAAAAAATGGCTTCTAAAGGCATGTATGATTTGGATGACGAATTAGGCGAAGAGCTTGAGGATGAATTGCTTGAGGATGAATTTGATGACGAGTTTAGCGAAGAAATGTCAAAGGCTGAAAAATTTAAGCATGAAAAGTCCGGACATGAAAAATCCTGGAGCAAGCCTGCAGCGGTCCAAAGTTCAAAAAATTATTCCAGAGACATCAAAGACACTGCTTCGAAAGATAATCCAAAAAATAATCCCAAGGATGGTTTCCATAAGGAAGAAGTGGAAATTACTTCTGCTAAAAGCGGCCCTTCGGCTAAGAGCGGCTCAGCAGAAACCGGAAAAGAGACTGAAAATAAGCTTAGAGACCCCTGGAGCGATGATGACGATTCCGGCATGTTTAAAGATGCATCAACATGGAAAGTGATTACAGGGATAGCTATACTTTTACTGGTGCTTTCCATTTTTACACAAGGGTTCAGCTTTACAAAAAATGCCAAAAGCGGATATGCTTTAACATTACCAGACGCTGAGAAAAAAACACTGGATTTTGTCAATACCAAATTACTGCAGCCACCTTTCCAGGCAGAAGTAAGTTCATCTGAAGAGCTTGATGATTTGTTCAGGATAGAATTAGATGTTGCCGGACAGAGCTTTGATTCTTACCTGACTAAAGATGGCCGGCTTTTTTTTCCGCAGGGATTTAACACTTCTGCGGCTGCCGGAAGCAAAGATGAGGATGATTCGCCTATAGTTGAAGTGGCTGAAGGCAATGGTGCCGTTTTGGGAAGCAGCGATGCTCCGGTTACAATTTTAGAATTTTCCGATTTCCAATGCCCTTTCTGCAAAAGAGGGTACGAGACGATGAAGCAGGTTGAGGGGGCGTACATTATTTCAGGAAAAGTCAGGCTGGTATTCAGGAATTTTCCGTTAAGTTTCCATGAAGAAGCCAAACCAGCGGCTTTAGCTGCTGCCTGCGCCAAAGAGCAGGGGGAATTCTGGAAGTATCATGACAAGCTCTTTGAAAATCAGGATGTTTTAGGAGCAGATAATTACAAGAAGTGGGCTAAAGAGCTGGGGTTGGATACAGAGAAATTTAACAACTGCCTGGAGAGCAAGAAATATGAAGATGAAATTGAAGCAGATATAGCCGATGGCCAGTCTTATGGGATTACAGGAACACCGGCATTCTTTGTCAACGGGAGACTAATCAGCGGAGCCCAGCCTTACGAAGTGTTTGTTGATGAAATTGAAGCTGTTTTAGCTGGAGGAAGCGGGGAGCTGAAGCCTGCGGATGGCGGTTCGCTCCCAGAAAAACCAACACCTAATTTAGGGCTGGTAAAATTGTCATTAAATGCTAAGAAATGGGTGTTTACACCCGCAGAGCTGACAGCACAGCAGGGCAGCGAAGTAGAGCTGACGATCGTTCCTGAAGAACTGGAATTTACCTTTTCCATACCTGATTTGGACGTGGAAGAGCAAGTGTCTGGAGCAACTGTTGTTAAATTCACGCCAAATAAAGCAGGCTCATTTGAATTTAAATGCGGCAGCTGTGAAGACTGGCGGGGAATGAAAGGAATTTTGAAGGTGGAATAAGGGTTTAAATAAGATTCAACTAAACTTCTTTGATTTTTTTCTAATTCAATTCCGTTACAAACGTTTATAAACGTTACTATAATTATAACGATTGTTACTAAAATAATAACAAAAGAAGACTACAAAAAGAATGATAACAAATAAAGGCTGCAAAAAGATAATAGCTCTTTTTTATAAAGATAAAGCTGCCAGGCTGCATTTGAGGGAAATTGCCCGTAGGGCAGGACTTCACGAGCCCAGCACAAGCAGATTTCTGAACGGGCTGGAGAAAGAAAGCATTTTAACATCGGAAAAAGACGGCAATCTTAAAAAATATTCTTTAATGAAAAATAAATCAGTTTACTTATTTTTGGCATTGTTTGACATTGAGCGTTTTGAACAGCTTCCTTCCTTTAGAAAAAGGGCAATAAATTATTACCTAAAAGAATTAGAAGAAAAGCCCGTTTTTGTCATACTTTTTGGTTCTACGGCTAAGGGAACTTTACGTAGAAATTCTGATTTAGACTTGCTTTTGATAACTAACAGATTAATTTCTGCAAAAAAAGCTGAAGCGGAAGCTGAAGCACTAACAAGCATAAAAATAAGCACTTTTCAGGTAACTTTTTCAAAATTTCAGAAAGAGTTAAAACTTAAGGAAGAGCCTGTAATTCAGTCGGCATTATTTTCAGGATATCCTATCTATAATCATATAGCTTATTATGAGGAGCTGAATGATGAAAGAATATGACCTTAACCAGCTCTTAAATGAGCCCAAGAAAGTTGAAGAACTGATTAATTCTTTACTACAAAAAGAATTAATTCAAAAACAAGCTTCAGATAAAGCGGAAATTGAAGGGCATTTGTTAAAAGCTAATCATAACCTTCGTTTCGTTTCACAGACCAAAGCAGAGTTCTATGATTGGGCTGTTACCGGCTGTTATTATGCCTGCTATCATTCCGCATTGGCATTAATAATGACTAAAGGCTATTTCTCAAAGAATCATTTGGCTACATTATGCCTTCTTATTAAGCATTTTTATAAAAAAGAATTAAACCGAGAAGATTTTGAAATTTTATCCCGGTTTTTGGATTATCAGGATATATTATTTTACGTGGAATCAAAAAATAAGAGAGAAGATGCTGCTTATTCAACTAAAATTCTCTTTCAAAAGGAGGAAGTAAATCAATTAAAAATAAATCAATTAAAAATTAAAGCTGCCTTGTTTGTAGATAAAATTCATCAAATCATAACTCAAAAATAAGAGTAAAGAAAAAAGCAACTCTAACTTAAAAAAAAGAACTTATCTCTTAATCTCATACCCTAAATTCTTATCAATTTCCGCAGCAATAAATTCTATCTCGTCAAGTATTCTTTCCGTGTCTTTCCTTATTTCCCTGACTGCTGCAGTTAATGTTCCTCCGCGCAGAAGGATGACTCTTTTTTCCCTTTCCAGCAGCCCGAAATCAATCAAATTCCTTAAGTGGTGGTTGACCCTTCCTATAGAAATGCCTAATTCATTGGCCAGAATTTCAGACGAAAGCAAATCCCCGTCTTCCCGGCAGCTTTTTTTGTAGGTAATGACTTCTTTAATTACCTGCGTGGCAATATTTTCAATATCCCGGCCTTGGCAGAAGCCAAAGCTGTCGCAGAGCCATTCAATGTCTTCATATACATCTCTTGCCACAGGCTTGTTGACCTGGCGGATAACTATTTCCTGTGCCACAAGCGGAAGAAGTGAAAGATTATTATTTAAATTTTTTGTAATTTTTTGTTGAACAAAAATATATTTTATTGAAATGATTTCAATTTTTCATAATATTTAAATAGTACTTATATGAATTTTTTGGAACACGCTTAATCTATTACTTATAATTTAAATCTTAGGGGGTTGATACCATGAAAATAAAACCAATGGGAGAAAGGGTGCTAATCAGGCAGAACAAGAAAGAGGAGAAGACTAAAGGCGGGATATACATTCCCGATTCGGCAAAAGAGGAGAGAAAAGAGGGGGAAGTGATTGCTGTCGGACAGTATAAAGATGGAAAAGAATTGCCGTTGAAGCCGGGCGATAAGGTCATTTACGGAGGATACAGCTCTGAAGAAATAGAGATAAATGGCGAAAAGCACATGTTTATTGATTTTAAAGATGTGCTGGCGAGGATTGAATAAGTCTCCTGAAAGAGGAATAAACCTAAGAGTAAACCAAAACTAAGCAAAAATATCAAAAAAATACTAAGAAAATAATACTAAAAAAATAATACTAAGTAAAATATAATGAGGTAAGACAAAAATGGTTGATACAAAACAGCTTATGTTCAATGAAAATGCAAGACAGGCCTTGTTAAGAGGGATAGATAAAGTTGCCAACACCGTAAAAGTTACTTTAGGGCCGCAGGCAAGGTTTGTGGTCTTAGACAAGCCTACGCGTCCGTTAATGTGCAATGATGGCGTAACTATAGCCAAGGAAGTTGAGCTGAAAGACAAGTTTGAAAATATGGGTGCAAAGCTGGTCAGGGAAGTAGCCACAAAAACCCAGGACAATGCCGGAGACGGGACAACCACTTCCGTCATCCTTGCCCAGTCCATGATTGCAGAAGGGCTGAAGAATATCACTGCCGGAGCTAATCCGGTAGAAGTAAAAAAGGGAATGGACATTGCCACACAGAAAGTAGTTGAATATCTGAAGGCAAAAAGCACCGAAGTCAAAACTAAAGAAAAAATTACCCAGGTTGCAACCATTTCAGCAAACAATGATGAAGTTATCGGAAAGCTTATCGCTGATGCCATGGAAAAAGTAGGCAATGATGGAGTTATAACCGTAGAAGACGGGAAGAGCTTTGACACCACTTTAAGTGTTGTGGAAGGGATGCAGTTTGACCGCGGGTTCATTTCACCCTACATGGCTACTGACCATGAGAAGATGATCACTGAGCTGGAAAATCCTTATGTTCTGATAACCGATAAGAAGCTGTCAAGCATGAAAGAGCTTATCCCTGTGCTGGAAAAATCGGCCGGGGAAGGAAAGCCTTTGTTTATCATTGCTGAAGATATAGAAGGGGAAGCACAAACAGCATTGATCTTAAACATCATCAGGGGAGCATTGAAAGTCTGTGCCGTGAAAGCCCCCGGGTTTGGTGACGAGCAGAAGGAAATGCTTGAAGACATCGCTGTTTTGAGCGGCGGAAAAGTCATTTCAGAAGATAAAGCCATGAAGCTGGATAAGTTTGAAGATTCCTGGCTGGGAAGCGCCGGGAAAATCAAAGTTGACAATGAAAAGACAATTATCATAGAAGGAAAAGGCGCCAAGAAATACATAGATGCACGGAAGCATTTGCTTGAAAGCCAGATAAAGCTTGCTGATTCGGAATACAAGAAAGAGGATTTAAAGAAAAGGTTAGCTAAGCTTGGCGGAGGAGTTGCAGTAATTAAAGTAGGTGCAACCACAGAGACAGAGCTTTCGGAAAAGAAAAACAGGATTGATGATGCCATGCATGCAACTAAAGCAGCAGTTGAAGAAGGGGTTGTGCCCGGTGGAGGAGTAACATTGTATAGGGCAATCAAGGAACTGGAAAAAATAAAGCTGGAAAAAGACCAGCAGATTGGAGTAGATATAATCAAGAAAGCTCTTGAAGAGCCGGTGCGCCAGATTGCTGCCAATTCCGGAAGGGAAGGGGCAGAAGTCATTGCCAAAATCAGGGAGCAGAAGAACGAAAAAGTAGGATACAATGCTGACAAAGACACTTATGAAGATTTGTTTGAAGCAGGCGTGCTTGACCCGACAAAGGTGGTCAGAAACACTTTACAGAATTCAGCATCAATAGCTTCAATGATTTTAACGACGGAAGCACTGGTGACTGATTTTGACGAAGAGAAAGACGAGAAAAGCCCGCTGATTGTGATGTAAAGTTTTTGTTTTTTATCTTTATTTTTTGTTTTATTTTAGTTATGTTTTGTTAAGTTTTTTGTTGGAAAGGAAATATTAATAAATATCACGTTAGATGGATATACAAATTGTAAGTAAGCTGTACAAATGTTCAAATGGAGCATCTTTAATAAAAAATGACTATAGACAAAGAGAAAGTTTTCCAGTACCATGAGCATCCGCAGCCAGGAAAATTGGCGGTAGTGCCCACTAAACCATGCCAGAAAGCAGAAGATTTATCTTTAGCTTACACTCCCGGTGTAGCCATCCCTTGTGAGGAGATTAAAGCAAACCCTTCTTTAGCTTACGAATATACTTCTAAAGGCAATTTAGTGGCTGTGATCAGCAATGGCACTGCGGTGCTGGGGTTGGGAGATATAGGCCCTTTAGCAGGAAAGCCGGTTATGGAAGGTAAATCTTTGCTGTTCAAACGCTTTGCCGGGATAGATGCCATTGACATTGATGTTGCCGAGAACGATCCACAGAAACTTGTTGAAATAGTCGCCAGTTTAGAGCCGACTTTTGGCGGGATTAATTTAGAGGACATTAAAGCTCCGCAATGTTTTCGGGTTGAAGAAGAGCTGATCAGCAGGCTGAAGATACCTGTTTTTCACGATGACCAGCAGGGCACGGCCGTGGTTTTATCTGCAGCGTTGCTTAACGCTTTGGAATTGATCGGTAAGAAAATAGATGAAGTGAAAGTAGTTTTTTCCGGGGCAGGTGCAGCAGCAGTCGCTTCGGCAAAAATGCTTCTGGAATTAGGATTGAGCAGGAAAAATTTATTTCTGGTTGATTCCAAGGGATTAATTAATTTAAAGAGGAAAGAAGGGCTGAATGAATACAAACTGCAATTTGCCCAAGATTCAGAATTAAACACTTTGCAGGAAGTGCTCAGAGGTGCGGATGTTTTTATTGGTGTTTCTGCAGGAAATCTGCTTAGCAAGGAGATGGTTCAGGCAATGAATACTAAGCCGATAATTTTTGCCCTGTCTAACCCTACGCCGGAAATTAGTTATGATGATGCCAAAGAAGCTGTGCCCGAAGCGGTAGTAGCTACGGGAAGAAGCGATTATCCCAATCAGGTCAATAATGTCTTATGCTTCCCCTTTCTCTTCAGGGGGGCTTTGGATGTCAGGGCTAAGGTTATCAATAAGGAAATGAAGCTGGCAGCAATAAAAACGCTGGCTTCCTTAGCCAAGAAGAAAGTTCCAAAATCTGTAGTTAAAGCTTACGGCCGGGAATTTTCCTTCGGTGCAGAATATATTTTACCGAAACCTTTTGACCCGCGTTTATTGCCGGAAGTGGCCGCAGCAGTAGCCAAAGCAGCCATGGACAGCGGTGTTGCCGGTAAAAATATTAATTTAAAAGAATACAAAATCATGCTCAAGAAAAAGGCTTCAAGGCTGGCAAAGGGAAAGTTTCTATAATAAATGTTTGGTTGAAAATGGGTGTGGGACAGTAAAGTTGTATTATTCAGTTTTTGAGTAAGATCACATAAACCCTTTTTCCAATATGCTTTTTCTGCGCATCAATCTTTGCGCCATTTCCATAAGGCGTGACTCTTTTCTCAAAA
>JBFMFP010000032.1:0-13750 GCA_040751885.1 Nanobdellota archaeon | reverse complement strand
TGATTACGAAGAGAAGGGTGACTTCTAAGTTGAGCCAGGTTACTGCACGAATTATCCTTCATAACAGGAGAAGGCTCTCTTACTTTAAGAAGCTGGCTAACACCAGTTAATATCCACGCAAAGCCCCGAAAAAAACAACATTTATAAAAGAACATTCCTTTTTAAGAAAGAAGGGCCTGTAGTCTAATGGATGCTGGTGCTGAAAGATCAGTGTAATCAGTGCAGCCAAAAAGGACACGCGGCTTCGGTGGGCAACCGCAATGACACGAGCAACTTGCCTGTCAGGTAACCGCGGAATCGGGGTTCAAAAGCCAGCAATCTAAGTGAATTAGGCGGGCATGGAGCCCACCAAGCAAAATAGGTTGTTACTGACAGTCCCTGCAGGCCCGTTATACTCAAAAAATGATTGTACTCAAAAAACGAAAAACGATCTTGTTTAAATAAAAACATTAAAAAAAGCATTAAAATAATGTTAAAAAACACTAAAAAATCTTTAAAAAAAGCGAAATGTAAAAAAAAAGGTGATGATAATGGTTATAAAAAAGAACATTTTAGTTAATCAGTCCGTGGCAATTCTCTGCGACGGAAACAACATTGAGCGCAGTATCCATGAGCAAAGCATGACCACTGCAGCCATGGTTAATTTTGACACGCTCATCCCCAAGCTTCTTAATGAGCGCGGCTTAAACAGGCTTATTTATTTCCGCGAAGGAAAAAACATTTCTTCCAAGCTTGCAGAACGGCTGCATGAGCATTACTATGGCTCGGTTATCCCCTGCCACAAATCAGCGGACATTCCTTTGTCAATCAAAGCCACACAGCTGGCTTCAAAAGTAGACACAATCATCATCATGTCCGGAGACTCTGATTACGTTGAGCTGGTCAGGCACCTGAAAGGCGAAGGAGTAAGGGTAGAAATTGCCGCTGTTGAGAAAACTGCGGCTAAAATCCTTATTGACGAAGCTGATTATTTCCATCCGATTACTGAAAGGGACTGGTTTGTATACACTCCGTCAAAGCATATAAGAAGATAGCACATAAGAAACAAGAAAAGAAGATAAAACAAAGCAAACCAATTGCTTGTCAAATTATTTCTTTTTTTAATTCTCTTTTTTTATTGTTTATAAAGTATGAAAGACTTTGTAAACTCAAGAAAATTATTTTTCAATTTTCTTGTTTCTGTTTGATAATCTCTTCTTTTCTTTTTCACTCCTCTCTTTTTCACTCTTCCTAGACTTTTGCGCTTTCCTCACAAAAGCAGAATATTAGTAAGCTTAAAACGCAAAAGTTCAGTCTTCAAAACATTTAAATAAAGTCTTCATTTCTGTTCATAAACATGGTCCTGGAAAAGCTTGGCGAATCTCTTAAAAGCACTCTGGAAAAAATAACCAAATCACTTTTTGTAGATGACAAGCTAATCAACGAACTGGTTAAAGACATCCAGCGGGCTTTATTGCAATCGGATACCAATGTCCAGTTAGTATTTGACTTAAGCAAAAAAATCAAAGAGCGGGCTAAAGAAAATGCTCCTCCGGGAATTACCAAGCGCGAGCAGCTCATCAAAATAATCTATGAAGAATTAACTAATTTCCTGGGGAAGGAAGCAAAGGAAATCAAAATCAGCAGAAAACCCACGCAAATCATGCTTGTTGGCCTGTTTGGCTCGGGAAAAACCACAACTGCCGGCAAACTCGCCAAATTCTACAAGAAAAGAGGATATAAAGTGGCGGTCATGCAGACGGACACATGGAGGCCTGCCGCTTACGACCAGCTGCAGCAACTGGCAAAACTTATTGACGTAGATTTCTACGGCATCAAAAAGGAAAAAGATCCCGTGAATATCTACCTAGCTTTCCAGGAGAAAATAAAAAATTATGATCTTGTCATTATAGACACTGCCGGAAGGGATGCACTTTCTGAAGAATTAATCCGGGAATTAAACCAACTCAATGCAGCAGTAAAAGCAAATGAGCGCCTGCTGGTCATCTCTGCAGACATCGGGCAGGCTGCGCAGAAACAGGCACAGGCTTTTCATGACGCCTGCAACGTCAGCGGAGTTATCGTCACAAAACTGGAAGGGACTGCTAAAGGCGGAGGGGCGCTTTCAGCCTGCGCAGTTACCGATGCTCCCATCGTATTTATCGGTGTAGGAGAAAAAATTGACGAGCTTGAGCTTTTCCATCCCCAGCGGTTTGTCAGCAGGCTTATCGGCATGGGCGATCTTGAATCACTGCTGGAAAAAGCCAAAGAGGTCATTACGGAAGAAGAAGCCAAAGACCTGCAGGAGAAATTCCTTAAAGGCGATTTCAACCTGGTTGATTTATATCAGCAGATGCAGTCGCTGAAAAAAATGGGCTCGTTAAGGAAGCTTATGGAAATGATCCCCGGCATGGGCCAGTTAAAGCTGCCTAAGGAAATGCTGGACGTGCAGGAAGACAAGCTGGAAAAATGGAAGCATGCACTTGATTCAATGACTAAAGAAGAGCTGGAAAATCCTGACACCATGAATGCAGAAAGGATAGACAGGATTGCTGCCGGCTCAGGGGTCAAGATAGGGGAAGTCAGGGAAATGCTCAAGCAATACCGCCAGAGCAAAAAGCTGATGAAGATGTTCAAAGGGGAGCAGGATATAAACAAATTAATGAAGAAAATGGGCGGAAAGATGCCTAAAGGGGTGGGTTTTTAATTCGTAGGTCGTGGGATTGAGCAAAGTGAAATCCCACTTGAACGAATTTGGCTTCAAAGCTTTGACGAGCGTAGCGAGCTCAAAGGTCTGTGAAGAAAATGGGCGGAAAGATGCCTAAAGGATTTGGGATGTGAGGTGAAAAAATAGGAAAAGAAAAACTAAATGCGCCGTTACTAAAAAAATTCGCTAAAAGAGCAGAAGACTTATCCGAAGACTTAGATAAGATCAAGCATTCTTCGCTAAGTTTAGCCCAAGAGAAAAGAGGAACATTTCCAGGATTATCAACCAATTTAAAAGTTTGGGGACCAAAAGATATCGCTGCTTTCTGGATGATACCAAGAAGGTAATAAATCTTCCAGACCTTCCGCTTTGATTCTTCCTAGAGAAGTTTCATCAGGCAAAGTGTTGTAATAGCGTCATAATACGCTGCTTGAATAGCTACTCTCTTAAATAAATTCTCTTCGGGAGCCATTACTTAAAAGAAAAGGGAGTTCTTTATATTAATTGCTGATTTCAAGAATGTAAACCGTTAATTTTTATGACTGGAGCCAACCCCAAAATATCTATTGAGAGCATTTAATTATATTTCCCCACTAATCGGCATTTCCTTCCTAAACCCGCACTTCTTACAGTACCATACTTCAAAGAACCCGTCTGCAAACTTATGCTGGCCCTGATGCAAGGGTTTACGGCATTCCGGACACTCTTTAATCATGGATTTGAAAGTTTCTCTATCTATTTAAAGAATTTGCTTAAATCTCAATAATCCTTCCTGTCCTGCCAACATTAATTACTCTTGTTTTTCCAATAACTTCCTCAATTCCGTGGGTTTCATGCACATGCCCGCAGATATGCACATCCGGCTTGAGCTCTTCTATCGCTTTTCTTACCCCGGAACTTCCCCATCCGGAAACCTTCAGACTAAGAATGCTTTCGCTGGGCTGCACATGGGTAACCATTACTTTTTTCTTTACCTTCTGCAGCGAATCGTGGGCTTTCTTCAACGTTGTAAAAAAATCCTTCTCGTCCAGCTGATGAATGCCTATATCACCGTAACCGCAGCCAAACAGCCCAACATCGCCTATCTTCAGGGAATAGCCGTGCAAATTCCTGGCTTTATATCTTTCCACCATAAAATTAATGGTTGCCATCCCTTCATGATTCCCGGGAACTATTGCCACTTCCAGCCCTTTTTCTTTAAAAGGCTGCACTAACCCTTCTTTATGCGTTTCAGAACCAAGGATATCCCCGGCAATGACAACTAAGTCAACCTGCCCAGATGCTCCTTTTTCAGCCATTTCCTTCATGAAGCTTACGTCGCCGTGAACGTCGCTTAAAGCCAGAATTTTCATTTATGTTTAAACCTCGTGTTATATTTATACTTTTCTTTGCAATAAGGGCTATTTATAAATGTTTTGGTTTGTAATTAGAAAGTAGTAAATTGGCGCGCAAATCGTATTTAACAGCATCGACTTTTCGTCTTACTTCATTGCCGCGGAAATCTCATCACGATGAACAGCGTAAATGAGCTGGTTGCTTTACAGTAACCATTTCCAGAGAGGAATAAACTGAATGGTTATTCCATCAACCGTCTTTGATTTTTCTAGATTTTTGGTAATGACTTTTCCTTTTTTTAATCCTAAAGCTCTGGCGCATTCCACCAACCCGGAAACTTCCCTGTCTTTGGTTTTTTCTTCGGAAAGTTCATATGCTACCTGAATGATTTCTTTAGTTTTCAGTCCTTCCCTAAGCACAAAGTCGGCTTCTCTTCCTACGGCATTTTTCCAGTAATTAATTTCTGTAGCAGGCAAATTCTGCCTTTTAAGGTGCAAAAAGACTGCATTTTCATAAAGGCGGCCCCAATCTTTTTTTCCACTTAAGGCATAGATAAAGCCAGTATCGCCAAGATAGGACTTGCGCGGATACTGCGAACGATCTTTAATGGTATAGGAAAAAATGGGCGCAAAGAAAAATAAATAGCCTTCTTGAGAGCATTTCTCTAAGTAAAGTAAGCTTTGTTTGGCAATCCCATACCCTTGGCTCTTAAAGAAGCTTAAGCATTTGGAAGCAGAAAAATAGGGAGCATCGATGACGTATTTCCCGAACAGTTCTACGGTAGAGATATTTTCTCTGGCGATCTCGGCTATGTCCAGCCCTATAATGTCCCTGAAATAGAAATTCAGCAATCTTATTTTTTCGGTTTTGTCTGCAAGCAGAACCACTTCAGGGAATCCTCCGTACACCAAATACTCCTCCAAAGCTTTTTCCATCCTGCCCAGACCCACGGTAGTTTTTTCTAATTTAATCTTTTTAAAGCAGAGATATTCCCTAAAAGAAAGAGGATATAATTCATAGGCAAGCATCCTCCCACGCAGGGGCTTGCTGGGAACTGCTAGCCCTCTCCGCGAAGAGCTTAGGATAAGGTTAAGCCTGCCTTTTAGCATTTCATGGTTTCTTGCCAGCCAGCCTTCCCAGTCCCGGGCATTAGTAATTTCATCCAGCAGCAGGCAACCTTCTTCACCAAACCATTTGAGAATGTCGTCCAATACTTCTGGCCTGTTCTTAATTCGGCTGTCTTCCAAATTAATATACCCGGTTTTTTTCCCTTTTCTGGAAAGCCTTTGGCTAAGAAGGATTAAAATACTGGTTTTCCCGCATCTTCGCATGCCTGTAATTACCACTATTTTTAGCCTGGCATTGGCAATCAGTTTTTCAAAACTTAATTCCCTGTCCTGAAGCTCTTTCTTTTGAGCGTAGGCATTCCATTCTTCAAATATTTGTTCCATCAAATGGTTTTATTTTAGGCCAATATTTAAACTTTTCTGTTTTCTGGGAAAACAATATAGAAAGTGTCAGCGCAAAAAATTATTAGAAGAAAAATTACTCTACCTTCCTTTCATCTTCAAATCCAGAACCAAATCTTCCAATTTCCGCAAATCATACTTGACCGCATCGACTTTCCTTCTTATTTCATTGTCGCGGAAATCAAACTTGAGCAGTTCTCCATAAATCAAATCCACTTCGTCTTTTATTTTCACGACGGCATCCACTTTTCCTTTTCCGGCTAAAAATACTGCCCTTCTTACCAGCTCTCCAGGCAGGTCCGCCAACCCAAGAATAAATAACTCTGCAGGAACAGGCAAATCCACTAAACTACCTTTCTTGACAAAGTTGTAATATAAAATTGCTTCAACATATTCCTGAATAGCTATCCTGTAGCTGCCTTCGCAAGCCATTTTCTTGCTGTGTGTAGCAATATCCTGAAGTTTCTTCTTTTCATTCTCAATCTGCTCAACTAATTTGGCTGCCGCGGAAATCCCATCTCGATGAACGGCGTAAATGAGCTGCTTGCTTAACTTCAGAACTTCTCTGCTTTTAATGATCAGTTTTTCCCGTTCAGTATCGTAATCCTGTATTTCCTTTCTTAGTTTTACAAAAGTTATCATCTGCTTTCAACTCCATGAAATTTTAAACTATCGAAGCTCTCCGTAATTATTCGTTCTAAACTATATGTTTATTTATTACTATATGTTTGTTTATTAATGTTTTTGTTATCTTTTGGCACTTTTTTACTTTCCTAACTTCTCCCGCCAAACCCCAAATTCTGTGAAAATTTCCAAAAACTTTATATAACTCCCTTCTCACAAACTAAAAAGTAGGGGGTGTTATGCATATGGACGAAGGCGCAAGACCATTGGATGCTTTAAACTTAGCTAGAAATAAAATCGTTTTAGTTGATTTAAAGAACGGAAACAGGTACGTTGGAAAACTTAAGGCTTTTGATATTCACATAAATATTGTTTTGGAAGACGCTGAAGAATACCAAAACGGCGAAGTCAAACGAAAATTAGGAACTGTTTTCATCCGCGGGGATACTATCACTATCATTTCCCCGGCATGAAACTGTTGTTGAAGAAAACGGTTGAAGAAAACGGCTAAAGAGGCCAAGGAGAAAGAAGGAGAAACAAGATGACCAAAGGAACACCAAGCATGGGCAGGAAGACGGGAAAAAAAACCCATATTCCCTGCAGAAGGTGCGGCAGAAGAGCCTATCACGTCAGAAAAAAGAAATGCGCTTCCTGCGGTTATGGAGCAACTGCGACGAGAAGAAAATTTAGCTGGAACAAGAAAATTGAAAAATAATTTTCTTGATAGCAACAACTTTGGATTCTAACTAGACACATTCCCGGCAAAGTACTCATAGCAATTCTGTCGGATAAATTTTGAAGAAATTACTGCACACAATTTCTTATCCTGTTTAGCTTTAGCTACTTTTAGCTGGCAGACTTCCCTGTTAAGAGAATTTGTTATTTTATCGCAGATTTCTATATCCAAAGCCTGCTTGGCTATCTTCATTATACACCCGTCTATCTCATTGCTGTCCAGCAGATCACAAAGGAAATAATCGTTGGTAGCAAAAGCTATCTCTCTAAAGCATTCTTTTTTCTGCTCAATGCCATCTATTTGAGAACAAAGAGCATCGTTAGAAATATTAACAGCAATATGAAAATAACAGTTGTCTTTCCAGTAAGTATCGCCAATTTCGCTGCAGGCATCAGAATCTTTGTTAAGCACGGCTATCTGCTCCTGGCAGTAAGCTTTAGTTCTTTCAGAGACGATAAGATTGCATACGCTAACATCGGCCTTTGCTTTAGCCAGCCCGGCTACACACGAATCCCTGACTGTACTATCGCTGACCTTGCTGCACTTTAATGCTTCAAAGTAACAGTTATCTTTGGCAACTTTATCCAAAGAGATGCAAGTATCTTCCCCGCCAACTGCACTTCCTCCTATACCACCCACGCCTACAAATGCTCCGGAAACACCATTCTTACAGGAAACCAAAAAAACAAGCAAAAAGAGCATTAAAAATACAGGCATGATTATTCTTGCAAAATTGAAACTTTTATTTCCTAATTTCATTTTTAATTCATTTTTAGTTTTTATTTTTATAATTTATTTTTATAATTTATTTTTATAATTTACTTATCTTTATAACACAAAATGGCTTTTCCCCCATAATTACCTGCTGCAGCATCTTCCGGAACACTTGCCCAAAAGCTCACTTCTTTCTCTTCTCCGGCTTTAAGCTCAAATACATTCGGAGTCGCAGTGACCCATGGTGCAAGGCTGCCTTCTGTAGCTATTTCAACATCTGCGTCTTTTGCATATTTAACTTTTATGAATTTTCCCGCATCAGCGCCAAGGGAAACTTTGCCGAATGTTAGGCTGTCCGTATCCCCATTCAAGCCTATATAATTCATGCTGCCGGATTTAACTTCAAGGGACATATCCAGAAAATCAACAGTGTCACATGCGGAAGAGATTTCATAATAAATTACCGCGCTCATTACGACTATAAATATGAGCAGTCCATAAAAAATTATTGCCCTGTTCAAAGCATACACGCTCCGCTAATAAGCTTCAAATTTTTTCCCTCTTTCTTCTCTTCTTTGTTGCAGCTTCAAATTTCTTCCCCCTTCCTCTTCTTCTTTGTTGCAAAAACAGCCAAAATAATCAGCGCAAAGACGATTATAAAGATTACGCTCATTAAGACTACAAACAAATACTCACTTCCGCTGCCTTCTGCCGTTCCGGGAATCTGCTCGGTCAGCGGGACAAACACAGAAACCTTAATTTTCTCTTCTTTCATTTCCCCTTCATAAAAAACCTGGAGCAAGCCATCGTATATTCCCGGCTCTAAATCAATTTTAAACAGGCTTTTCAATGCTCCTTCCTGCCAGGGAGCTAAACTAATGCTCGGCGTCTGCAACAACTCTTTTCCTTCCACAAATAGCTTAACGTAAACATTACGCAAGGAATCACCCCAATCATTGACCACTACAACATTAAATTCATTAAATCCCGGCCGAAATGAAGAGGTATAATTCTTAATGAGCACGTCCATATTACCTATCTTAAAAGTGCTGCCTGCTTCTTTCTGCTTTCCGTCATAAAAAACAACCGCTTTAGCAGAATACTCGCCAGGGAGAAGACCGGTGGTGTCAAAAACTGCACTTAGCGTTTCTGAGGATAACGCTTTCAACGGCTTTTTTTTTGTAACTACTTTTCCAAGGGATTCGTTCTGCTTATTGAAAACAGTTATCTCTCCTTGGACAGAATCAATATCAGAATAGGTCTTACTTTCTACATTTAATTTAAAGACAACAGGTTTACCGACATTAACGCTGTGTGCTTGCAAAGATGCAGCAATGTCCTTTTCCAGAGAATAAACCTCCACAAAAAAAGTCTTGGAAACGGAAGTTAACGAACTAATTCCCCCGCTTTCGGCATTTGCAGGGGGCACTTCGCTTATCCCCATGCTGAAAGTATAACTCCCCTGGGGAAGATATTCATCCGGGAAATGGATAGTCATGTCAAATTCATTGCCGGAAACCTCGCTCAAGGTAACATATTTTGACAGGTATCCTTCCAAATAAACATTTGTTTCCAAATCTGTGCCCAATATAGTATAATGATTAACGATAGTTTTTCCCGGCTCGTAAATGATTGGGCTTAATTTCATCCCGCTTAATCCTACTGCAACTGCGGCTGGCAAAACAAAGAGAAAAACTATCAAAACTATCAGCATGATTAACAAATTCCGGCGAAACATCTCAATTTATTCCTCAATTTTTTTGTCTGCATCTTCTTCAATTTTAGAAACATATCTCATAAAATATGTAAATCCTTAAAATATGTAAATCCTTAAAATATGTAAATCCTAAAACTAAAAAAGTTAAAACCCATTGTGTTTTATCAAAACATTGTGTTCCTAAAACAGAAACAATCAGGTAAATAATAAACATCCAATTGACTAGCTCTGTATAGACCTCTAAACTGTTCATTCCTATTTAAACACCCCATAACTTCTTAAAACCCCATATAGAGCCAGTAAGATAGCTATTGTTCCTCCTATCCACGCCATAATTTCTAATATTTTTTTTGTTTTTTTGGTCATCTTCTTAAATACCCCCTCTTATCTTTAAATATACCCTTTATTTATACCCTTTATTTTAACATAGCTAATACTAATAAACCAGCAAGAAGTTATAAAAGTTTCTGAACATTATCGTCAAAATCGGGCATCAAAACTGCCTTGGATTTAAACATTGGCAAAAATGAATTTGAACATTAGCAAAAATTAGCAAAATTTCCCAAAAATATTTATAAAATTGCTTCCATTTTTGTCATTGATGAGTAGCTTAATGGATAGATTAACTGTACCTCTACTGGGATTAGCGGCTGTTGTTAGCGGATGCTCTATAGAAGCAGTTCCTTTCTTAGAAGAAGTACCAAGAACAGAGCCTATGGACATTACCGAGCCGGGAACGTATAAAGTTATTCCCGGAGACGTAATTAAAGGGCCGTTGGGAGTGGATTTGAGGGTTGAGGAAGTAATACCGGGAGATAAACTAAACGGAGGAAAAATTGTAGGTGGTTACATCAATTCTGAGGGAGAAAAAGAATTTGAGAAAGTCTTTGCCAGCAGCACATACCCTATTGCTTTTTATCGCATAAGAGTATTAGACGGAGAGGAGCCAGGAACACTAACAGTTACAGCAGATCCAGAAGATTTGTATGACAAATGCATCGAGTTTAAAAATAAAGGCCATAAAGTAGTTCCAATAGAAAAATGCAATATGTCTTCTCCAACTGAAGCACTAGGTGGGGAGGTTCTTGTTGAATCCTCCAGCGGTTATTTCGGGAAAGTAAATGATCCACTATACTCTAACTTAGCAGTTTGTGGAGCATTGGATATTGAGGAAGGTTCAAAAAAAGTGAGTGAATTTTTAGGTGTTTCTCCTCTTTCAAAAGGTGCAGCTCAATTATATATATTTAGCCAGGAAAAACCAGAAAGTACCGGAATAACAATTGGAAATGTATCTATTTGGTTTTACAAAGATGACGATTTTGAAGCTATTAAAAGTGAAATTACTTACTGTGAAGAAAAAATTGAGACTAATAAATTTTCTGCAAATCATGAGCTTGTTCACCAATTTGTTAACAAATATCAACAATTTATCCCCACGTTCTTCCAGGAAGGTTTAGCCAATTTTGTTCCCGCGGAAATAAAAGGAGAAGCGCCACAATGGGCAACACCGGAGAGCATGTGTCAAAAAGAGGGTCTAAATTTAGATGGCACTATGGTCCCCTATTCAAAATATAACCAAGCAAAGGGAACCATTAGCAGCGGTTCAGGAGAATGTTTTTACGTTAAATTGACTAACAATTACGGAGACGGAGTCATGCGAAGCTTGTTTGATTGCTTTCAAAGTTATAAAAAAAATGGGAAGAATCCTGAAAAAGAAGAAACGACAGAAGAAATGAGAAAAGATATTTTTGAAAAAGCTCTTCAGTCTATTGGTGTTAACCTAAACAATTTCAAAGAATGGGGCCTTGGCGAATAAAGCAAGTTTGGAAGTAAATTTGGGGAACAACAAACTCTCTTTCTATCCACTAGATTCCCCATTAAATGTAAGTGTTGCTGTCCTTTGAGATCCAGCATTAGCATTATCAGGAATCACTGCCTTCAATTCTATAACCACAGAATTATTGATAGCCTGATGGTTAAAATAATACTTGCTGCCGTTTGCACCACAAAGGTGAAAATTAGTGGTTGAATCCAAATTAGTAAAAGAAGAATAATTATATCCGGTATTTGCACTAGCCGTTCCGCAGGAATATGCTGTGTCAACAAAACTATCTGCGCTATTATTAGTAGCATCAGAGGCATTTTTCGTTCTAAATTGAAACACGGGATTTGTTCCCCCGATCATATCTGCTGCTTGACAACTAGTGGTTTCCGAGCCAGGGGCACAGGAAAAATTCAAAAACAAAGGCACATTGCCGGTATTTTCTATCAGAAAACTTGCCGTAGCATTGTTAAAACTCACACAACAGGATTCGTTCCCCGGCTGAATGCCTTTAGTATCTGTCATTATAGTGCAGGAAGTGCAACTGCTGTTTACATAGCCGCTGCCGAAAGCGACTGTGGAAACTTGATTAGTGATAGACGTTACAGATTGAACAGTTATAGTGCTTGTTCCGGTAGCATTGCCCTGAGCAGCAAAAGTTATCCCTAATCTTCCCCCAACACCTTTAAGCTTACTTACACTAATTATTGTACCCGCAAGAGTGATGGTTATAGCTACAACTAAAAGGATTAAAATGACTTTATTGGAAACTTCTTTCATCCTTGCCTCTTTTTAATGTTTCTCACTTTTTACTTTTACTTCTTAATTGATATTTTTTACTTCTTAATTAATCTTTGCTCATTTTTTTCATTTTTTTGTTAATTTTATCTGATTTTTATCTCTATTTTTGATTATCAACACTTAGTTCAGTAGTTTTGCTTTTGTCCTGCTGCTCCGGCCGCGGGAGGATTTGTATCGTTGCCGTACCTTTAGCCTGGCTGGAAACCGGCTGGACTAACGCAGTAGGTGCTTCTGATGCCTCTGATTTGACACTATCCAGTGCATTTAAATAAATACCTATGCTGATTATGCTCACCAAAATTAAAATTACAAGCAGTACAATTATAACCGAATCGGAAATATCTTTTTTCTTAGAAATAATTCTTTCTGCAGCTAAAGCCTTCACTTTTGCTTTCTTTCTTCTTTTCACCATCTTTTAACGCCTATTCTCTCTTCCTATTCCCTCTTAAGAAAGCAGCTTTCATTTATATTCTTTTCTGTTTTCTGTAATATTTCACTATTCTGAAGTTCCGCAACACCATTAGGTCGTGATACCCTCGCTACGTTCGTGTACCTCTTTCAGAGGATTTGGCAAAATCCCTGAAGGTTAATTGTTCGGAAATTGATTGTTCTATCGTTAGGATTTTGCTCTGAACTTCCCGTATATAGCACGACCAATTTCACCTTATTGACCTTAATGGTGTTGCTTCACTTTACTGAAGTATTACTGTTTTGTTTTCCCTATAAAACTACAACATTCTAAAATAAAAAAAACGCCACGGCTGGGATTTGAACCCAGACATCCTTGCGGAAACTGACTGACAGCCATTATCTGGTAGCAGGCTCGCCTTAAGCTAAGTTAATTAAACAACTAAAGCCAGAGCTTAATCCAGCGCAATACCAGACTATGCGACCGTGGCATTGTTTTTAAAAGTAAATCTTCTTTTTTGTAAATCTTCTTTTTTTTATTTTTTTAAATTTAATACTTATTTAAATATTACTTTAATGCTTATTATCACTTTAATGCTTATTTAAATATTACTCAACTGTGTAATTATTCAGCTTCCTGAATCAAGTCATTTCATTCGTGCAGAGTCACTCTGTTCCTAGTTTGCTTACCAAAGCTGAATAATTACTCAACTGTTTTTTAAATGTTTTGTGTGAAAAATAGCATAGAAAATCTAACCTACTAAGGAAAAGGGCATCATCAAAAAAATGTCAAAAATCAAGAAGAAAATAAGCTTTTTTAAAAAAATGAAAATTTAATTTATTCTTCCACTTCGGCAGAAGCACTGCGGTGAATGCGGGCAAAGTAAGGCACGGCAACAACATAATCTTCGCCAAAACCAGCAATGTCCCCTTCTATTGCTTCACAGGTTTTCCTCAGCTTTGAAACTGCCCTTTTTAATTCCACCAAATCTTTCTCTTTTAAAGGCCTGATGTTAATCAAAGCGATTGTTGAACCTTCTCTTAAAACGTCCAATACTTCTTTAATGTCTTCAAACTCTTCCAGAACAAAAGGGCGGACAAGAACTTTGGATTTGTCTTCCTTTCCAGAGCCAGAATCAACTTCAACATAACTTTCGCCCAAACCATCTTCCTCAGCAGGCCTGATGAATTTTTCCTTTAAATGTAAAAAAAAGTCTTTCATTTTCAACCCCTCACTCTTATAATCTAATCTTTATGTAATTGCGATTTACGTTATAGATATAAGGGTAATATATAAATGTTTTTATCTTTGGGGCTTTGCGTGGATATTAACTGGTGTTAGCCAGCTTCTTAAAGTAAGAGAGCCTTCTCCTGTTATGAAGGATAATTCGTGCAGTAACCTGGCTCAACTTAGAAGTCACCCTTCTCTTCGTAATCA
>JBFMFP010000031.1:0-14061 GCA_040751885.1 Nanobdellota archaeon | reverse complement strand
TATATTTAAGGCGGTTCAGTAAAAATAAAAGAGGTAACTACCTAAAAGACACGAAAAATACAACAAACTTACGTCGATAAAAACAAAAAACATCCAAATCAGAATTCAGCTAATTTGTAAAGTAAGGATATACTATCTTTTTAAAAGCAAAAAAAATCCCATTTAAATTATTTGTAATGGCATAGAAAGGTAAGGCTAGAGCAAAGATAACTAGGACCATCGATAGCTCTTCCTGATGGAATATACCTATAGCGATGTATTCAGAGAAGATTATTATAGCTGTCGTAATCATGATGCTGAGAGGGATAGTGATTTTAAATGAAGCAAGAATCATCCCTTTAGCTTTTTCAAGTTGGTTTTCTCCCAAATAATGTGCGACATACTTTACAATCCCCGGAGGAATTCCCATCAAAGCGAATAAAAAAGCTAGATTAATTACACTATCAGCTAGAGAGAGCAGGCCGTAACCTGATGGGCCTAAATAACGCGAGACAATTATGCGATATAAAAACTTAATAATATAGACTATCAATGTTCCGGTAAACAGTAGGCCTGCACCTTTAACTATTTCTTGAAGAATCTTATTATTTTTATAATCATCCATCTTTTTTCATCTTACAAAAGCATTTTTAAAGATTGTTAAACATAACTATTACCAATTGACATTAGCACTTTACAACTACAAAATTATCACTCTCAAAGACAATATCTTGTTTTGAAAGGTTATTAAAGTAAAATTCAGTTTTATTTTCGGTTAATTTGATTATATACTCATTAAATGGATTGGTATAAAATTTTTTTTTGCTTAAATATTCTGAACTAAACTTTGCTTTATTGAAAACAAAATAATTAACCTTTTCTTTTTCACAAAATGATTTAAAGGCTAATTCATCCTTAGCATAATATGCATAAAACAACTTATTGGTACGGCTCTTAATAAGTTCATAATATTTTGAGTATAAAGGATGAGCTAGCTCAAAGTTTAGGTAGACCTTTCTTTTAGAGATAATAGGTACGCAATCCATATCATAAGGATATCCTGCTAAAAGCGTGTCTTTTGGAAGTGTAGTGAGAAAATCTAGCAGTTTAGAATTTTCTTTGCAATCAGAGCTGTCCAAAGAACTTTTAAGAGATGGCCACACCATCGGAAAATTAAAGATTAATAAAAATAGTACCAGCATCATTACAAAAATAATTCTTCTCTTTTTTGTCTGCATTGTTTCTAAAAATTTCTCCAAACTTAGGGCAGCAAAGATAATTAAAAATAAAGGTAAAGTTAGACTAATGTATCTTTTTGGGACATATAAGTAAAAAAAGAATATCTTTGCGATTAAGAATAGGATTGGTCCAGAGAGAAACAAAAACCAAACTTCTTTTGGTAGTGAGAAAATTTTTGTTTTAACCTTTCTAAATAAGAGGATCCCAAATATTAAAATAATTCCGATTCTACCAAGGGCATAGGCATAAAACCACAGATAATCTCCCGGATTTAGCAAAAATGGCCAGCGAAATAATAATAATTCCGGTAAAATGAATGGCAGGATAGTCTGTCCATAAGCAAGAGTAATACTAGTTGGAAGAATTGGAGCTCTGCCTCCATTATAAAATTCAGGCATTGGTTTCATTTCTTTTAAAGTGACAAGATGACCAAATTGGCTCTTATCACTTAGTAAGGTCGTAAAACCTACGGTTAATAAGCATATTAAAATAGTAAGAATAAATAAGTAAATTTTCTTTTTATCTTGGATTAAGTAAAAAGGCTTGTTTTTAAAATTGAGCATTGAAAGTGAGAGTAAAGTTAAACAAATCAGGGTCATCGGAGCATAGAATAGTGAAATCATGAAAGTCATTATAATCGAGCCAAAGAATTTTCTCGAGATATAAAAGTAAAAGAAGATAATAAATAGAACCATCCCTATGTTCTTATAAAAACCATTTACTGTGCCCATAAAAGGAAGAAAAATTATAAATAAACCTGTCATCCAAAAACCAGTTCTCTCATTTTTTATTTTTTCTCCGATCTTAAAGATAAATATAGATGATAAAACTACACCCATAACTGATAAGAGTTTAAATATTAACAAAGGATCTTTTAGAATCTTCATGAGTAAATAATAAACAGCGACAAATCCGATTTCTTGTGAATTGAAAAACTGAGCATAATCGGTCAGAGGATCATTTTTAAACAGTTCTGGATCCTCGAATTTGTACATCCAATAAATGCTTTGCCTGGCATCGTCGGCTATGGCATATTTATCTTGAAAAGCGGAATAATTAGCAATATAAAATAAACTTGAAGCTATAATTGCTATAAGTAAGTATAATACTATCTTTTTTTTAATTACTTCCGGCAATTTAACTCCACCAAGTTTTTATCGCATATTTTAAAGTAACCCCTAACCGGCCGGTTTTTAAGTCTGTCTGCACTCTCCTAATAATATATCTTGGATTGAAATAAAATTCTCTGTAGAATTGGTTATAATATTTGCTTAACTCCTCCCAGCTAAGATTAGGGTGATTATATACTTTAGATGCAGTATGGAAATTATATTTTGACCATTCTTTAGATATTATGTACCCCTTTTGTTCCCATTCTTCATATATTTTTGTTTCAGGATAAGGGACTAAAATTGTGCATTTTGCGTAATCTAATGGTAAACTTTTTGCAAAATTAATTGTTTTTTTGATAGTTTCTTTTGTGTCGGTAGGCAGCCCAATCATAAAAAATCCAGTAGTTTCTAGACCCATTTTTTTAGCTATTTTTACAGCAGTTCTAACTTGTGAAGTAGTAATTTTTTTGTCTATATCTTTGAGTACTTGATCATCACCAGACTCAATTCCAAAATATACTGAATAACATCCAGCTTCTTTGGCTTTTCTCAAAAAATCTTCATCAACGATATCGACTCTTATTCCACAAGCTAAGCACCAAGGAAACTTTAATCCTCTTTTGATTATTTCATCACATATTAATTTTGCTCTTTCTAAATTTGTTGTGAACATATCGTCCCATATGTGTATTTCTTTAAATCCTGATTTTAACATATGTTCTATCTCATCAACAACTCTTTTAGGAGTTTTCATCCTGAATTTGCGAGAAAAAGTTTTTTTATTACAATAAGTACATGCAAATACGCATCCTCTTGATGTTTCAATAGCACCAACTGGGCTTGCTCTTGATGTTAAAGGAGAGTTTTTGTACGCGTTTAAATCGTACAGATCCCATTTTGCAAAAGGTAAACTATCAAGATTTTCGATTAAATCTCTTGCAGAAGTTTGGATAATTTTTAAATTCTTATCTTTATAAGCTATTCCTTTAATTTGTGAATAATCTTCTGAATTAATAAGTTCAACTATTGTTTCATCACCTTCACCAATGACACATACATCAAAATCAGATGAGTTTAAAACCTCAATTGGTCTGCATGTTGGATGAACTCCTCCTGCAATCAAGATCTTTTTTTGATCCATTTTTTTTATTTGTTTAGCAATAGAATAAGCTTCATCAGTAAGAGGGGTAGTGAAAGAAACGCCGATATGGGTTGGTTGAAATTCTATTATCGTTTTATCAATAAGAGTTTGGTTATTTTCTTTGGACGTACTTAAATCTAGGATTTTTACAGCAAGATTTTCTTTAGCCAGCATCGCTCCTAACATTGCCTGAGAAATATAAGGTATCTCTGATATTGCAGCTTTAATTTTAGACTTTTCATACACCTTCACCGCCCCGGAAGGAATTATTAGTAATGTCTTTTTCATTTTTATTTTTTCTCTTGTTTTTACCAGTTTAGGATATATTTCTTAACCATCAGGCTGATTTCTTTCATTTGGCTGATTGAAAGATTATCTTTTAGGAATTTTGATAATATCTTCGGTCTTAGATAAAACCCTAATAATGCTTTTCTTTGCAGGCTCTTCAGCTCTTTTTCATCTTTTAAACCTTGTGGAATGATCGATGTCTTGGAATACTCACAAGTGTTGTGATTAAGATCACTTAGTTTGCCTTCTTTTTCTAATTCAGTATAAATCTCTGAGCCAACTAAAGGCTGGAAGAGGGAAAAACTCGCTCTTGATAAAGGCAGTTCCTTAGCGAACTTTATAGTTTCCAGAATATCTTTTTTATCTTCAGTAGGATAGCCAATTATAAAGAAACCTTGTGTTCTAATGCCCAAATTGTTAGCAATGGTCACAATTTCTTTTGCTTTATTCAGATTCAGAAATTTTTTCATATCTTTCTGTATTTTTTCTGAACCTGATTCTATACCTACAGCTAGGGCATAAAGTCCTGATTGTTTCATTTTTTTAAGCAATTCTTCATCAAGTGTTTCTATTCTTAATCCATTTGGGCACCACCATTCTAGATCAATCTTCTCTTTAATTAATAAGTCACAGAATTTAATTGCTCGATCACGGTTTAAAGTAAAATTATCATCCCAAATTTGAAACTCTTTGATGTGATATTTATCTTTGAGCAATTTTATCTCTTGGATAATATTTTCAGGACTTCTGGCTCTGAATTTTTTTCCAGATAATTTTCCTGCAGAACAAAAAGTACATGAGAAAGGACAGCCTCTTGAAGTTAAAATAGGAGCTGAAGGATAATTTTTCATGAAATACATCTTAGGATAATCAATAAATTTCATCAATTGATAATCTGGGAAAGGCAATTCATCAAGGTTTTGAGGGAATTCAATATCGTTAAGCTTTATTTCTCCATTTTCTTTATATCCCAAATTGGGTACATTTCTGAAATTCTTTATTTGTTTTAGTTCTTCGATGAATTTATAGAAACTTATTTCTGATTCTCCGCGGAAAATAAAATCAATATTATCTTTATTAATAACTTCTTTTGGAAAATTAGATACGTGGGGCCCACCAATTATTGTTATAATCTTTTTATCAATTCTTTTAACGATTGCAGCACATTTTAATGCAGAATCCATTTCTAGTGTAAAAGCAGTTATTCCAACAATATCAGGTTTTTCTTTAATTATGTAATCCTCAAAATCTTGGTGGTTATATTTTTCTTTTAGGCAATCTAATAATTTTATATTAATATTACTTGATTTACTTTTTACATATGCGGCTAGATATCCTAATCCGATGGGAGGTAAGATTACATGAATATTTGAAGGCACTTTTACTAATAAGCATTTCATTTTAGTCAACTATTTGATAACTATCAAAATAATTAAGAAGATTTTCCCAATCATTTTTATTTTTATTTTCAATGATATGTTTAGCAGTTAGGATCCCCATTTCTATGCAATGGTCTGCGTTATTATAATTAAAAAGACCCATTCTTCCTATAGAATAAAAGTTATTTATAGATAATAAATATTTTAAGATAATATTTAAATCCTGTTTATAACCTATTGAATAAACAGGATAAATATCGTCTAATCTTTTAGTAGTATAACTCTCTATATCTTTTTCTTCAATTATCTTTAGTTTCGACTGTCTATTATTCGGCTAAATAAAAGAGCATCGTTTAAATTGTAAGTCTCATCCTTTTTGGTGCAGGTTATTTCTACTGTAAGCACGTTCTTGCCTGGAGGGCATGTATAATTGCTAAAACTTTTATGGTCTGAGATTCGATTAAACAAGAATTCTTTTTCTGGAAAGAATATCCAATTGTCAGATAAAATTTTTTCTTTGTTGACTATGATATAAAATATTATTATGGAACGATATTTTAATTTTTTAGCGGAATATAAGATTTCTTCAGGAGGTTTTGGATGGATTATGTTGACAAGATCTGCTAAAGGGATAGAACTAACAAGATAATCGGTTTTTATATTTTTTTCTTTACCAGCTTCGTTAATAACAACTTCAGTTACTCGATTATCCTTTATAAATATTTTATGTGGGAAAGAATCTAAGAAAAAAGAACCTTTATTTTTTTTGATTTTATCGGCTAGGGTGTCGGTTAAAATTCCGAACCCATACTTCGGATAATAAAAGTATTCTGCACTTATTTTAGGATTTTTATCTTTCTTGATGAGGACACTTTTGATGAGGCTGATTGCTCCCGAAACGGGAATTCTTTTTCTTGCTAGTTCTGCATCCAATTCTTTTGGATTTCCCCATATTTTCCAGGCATAATCGCGGAAGAGAAGATCATATCCAGTTTTCCCGAACCCTTCAATGAAATATTCTTCATAATTGGAAGGATTTCTTTGGGCAACTGTTTTTTTTAAGATTTGATATCCTACACCAGAACCACATTTTATTGCTAAAAAAGGATTGATATTTAGTAATAATTGAGAGATCTTTACCGGGAAATCAAAGTTTTTTCCAATGAGATGCAAGCTATTTTTTTTTTTAATTTTTAAGTAATTATTGTTTGTATGTTCAAAAAAATCTTCATATATCCCATTTAATGTCGTGTAAAACTTATGTGGTCCATAATCCAACCTGAAATTTTTATAACTAAAACTAGCACAGATGCCACCAACACTTTTATTTTTTTCAATAATGTTTACTGAAAAATTATTTGAAGCTAATTTGTTGGCAACAGTTAAACCAGAAATCCCTGCGCCTAAGACTACAACTTTTTTATTAGGAGAGGCCATGTTATCTTTTCCTTGCAATAACTACCGTTTGTCCCAGCCAATAGGGAAATTGTAAATTATTGAGATGAAAGAATTGAGAAAATTTTTCTCCAATAAGAGAGATAGTTTTATTATAAGCTTTCATTCTGAATAATAAGTAACCAAAAGGTAATTTTTGGAAGTGTGGTTTTATTTTTATTATTTTAAACCCAGTCTTGT
The DNA here is from genome assembly GCA_040751885.1 of Nanobdellota archaeon. Taxonomy (GTDB): domain Archaea; phylum Nanobdellota; class Nanobdellia; order Woesearchaeales; family GW2011-AR9; genus JBFMFP01. Next base: position 7,288 of record JBFMFP010000031.1, on the reverse strand, counting down.
TAAGAATAAGACTAATTGTTTCTCTTGTAAAATAATATAGGTGTACTGAAAGAAAGAATACCCACTTTCTTTTCATAATTTTTGTAATAATGCTTCCTACATCAGGATAATTAACAACAAGTAGCCCATCATTTTTAAGAATTTTATTACATTCTTCTAATACTTTTTTAGGTTCTGGCGTGTGTTCTAATACATCCCATAAACAAACTACATCAAAAAAATTATTTTGGAATTTATTGTCAAATATGGTCCCGGGTTTAATATCGATCCCATAATTTTTTTTGCCCCATTCACAGCACCACTTATTAGGTTCAATTCCGTAAACTTCCCAGCCTCTTCTCTTTGCAACATGTAAAAAAGATCCTCCAGCAGTACCTATATCTAATATTTTTCCTTTCTTTTGGAATTTTTCAATAAATTTTAAACTTTTGTTAAAAGTTATTTCTCTTCCTTTTGCTTGGGATACAAAAGTTTCATCTGATCCTCCCGAATATCCTTCGATAATTAAGTTTTGTTTTATTCTAGGATTTAAATAAATTAAACCACAATTGTTACATATTACTACTTGATCTATTAATTTTTCATCCCCTGAAGAACGAAATTTTATTTTTAAGTCCTCTTGAGTTTCATTTTCATATTTACTTTTATAAATAATTTTGAAATTATTTGATCCGCACAAATTACAATTAACTGTTTCAAAAAGCGTTTCATCAACCATTTTTTAATCTACAAATCGATATTTGATTAGTGTCCAAATTGCTTGCACACCATCTTTCCAATTTATTTTTTTTCCTTCTTCTATGCTTCTTGGGTAATAATTTATTGGAACTTCTATAATTTTATATCCTTTTTTTCTTACTTTAGCAGTTACTTCCGGGCAGAATTCGAATTTTTTACATTTTAAATTTATCGATTTTAGAACATCTGTTTTGAAAACTTTATAACAGGTAGGTTCATCAGTAATCCGGGCATTATATAATAAATTTGACATTTTTGTAAGAAGTTTTGTAGCAAAAAGATTAAGGCTGTAATTAGGTCTAAAATGCGGATTTAATATTCGTGAGCCATAAACAATTTTAGTTTTTTTATCTATAATAGGTTTAATTAGCTGATAATAATCTTGCGGATCATATTCTAAATCAGCATCTTGAATTATAATGATATCTCCGGTAACCAACTTTATTCCAGTACGTATTGCCATTCCTTTACCTTTATTTTTCTCGTGAAAAATAACTTTAATATTTTTGTCTTTAAGATTATTCAAAAATTCTCTTGTTCCGTCTTTTGAACAATCATCGATAATTATAATCTCTTTATCTATGTTTACATCTTTTACTAATTGAATTAATTTATTTATGGTTTCAATTTCGTTATACGCTGGGATAATTACTGATAATTTCATTTTAATCTCTTTAAGCTGGAAAATGGTCCTTTATATAAATAATTCGGTATACTGTTTTATTAATTAAAATCGGCTTTTATTTCAGTAATACATTATAAAGATTTAATAATTGTTTTTTCTTTTCAAATTTTTCTTCCATAAGTTTTCTTACATTATTTACCATAATTTTAATTAAGTTCTTATTTTCAATAAAATTATTAATGGCTTCTCTAATCGCTTTAGAATTTTTTGGCGGTATAAGAAATCCATTAACTCCGTTTTCAACCATTTCTGGTATTCCAAAAACATTCGTTGCTATGACCGGCTTGCCGCAGGCCATCGCTTCTAAAATAACATTTGGAAAAGATTCCACAAAAGTTGGCAAAACCAGGACATCGTGTTGGTTGATTATTTTTGGTAATTCTGAATGTGATTGGCGACCAATAAATTTAGCAAAAGGGTATCTTTGAATATATTCTTTTAACAGAGGACCGTCACCAACTATTGTCAAGTTTACTTTATCTGTTAAATTCTGTACTGCTGCAAAAAGAAAGTCTAAGCCTTTTTCTTTGTTAAGATTGCCGATAAAAATCAAATTTAACTTATTGCTTATTTTTTTAACTTTCATCGGTCTAAACCACTTTGTATTCACTCCATTATAAACAACACCCCAATTATGTTTATATTGTCTTTGCACAATTGCTCTAGAATTATAAACAACTTTATTACAATTCTTAATAACAAGTGGCTTGGTTAAAGCGACAATTCCTGTTTTAATAATCGAAGAAAGAGAGTTTAGTTGATATTTCCAAGGGCTACCACACCTAAGCAAAAGTTTTGTTTTTCTTAATTTTTTTATAATTACTCCAAATAAACCACCAATAAAAAAATCATTAATATAAACGTAATTTATTCTTGGAATTTTTTTTAAATAAAAAAACCAATTTAATAAATTCCCGCTGAAATAATAGAGATTTTCTTCTTTTTGATAAAATCTTTTTCCCCAACAAAAAACAAAAATATTGTTAAACTTGGTTTTTAAGAAATCTAAGATGTAAGAATGGATAGAGTTCTGTAAGGTTCTTTTGGTTGATAAACTGATAAACAATAAGTCTTCTTTTTTATTTTTTTTAATTTTGATATAATTCCCCATATTCATTTCTTATTTTTTCCCAATCAAAATTTTTAATTTTTGATTTTTCACTAAATTCTTTTTGTAATTTCTTATTATTAAGTATTTCTTTAATTTTAACAAAATAATTATTATCCTTAACCAAAACCCCTTCCTTCCCGTCTTTAATCAAATCAAGAGTACACCCTTCCTTCGTTGCTACCACTGGTAAGCCAGATGCCATCGCCTCCATCACCACTCCAGGCAAGCCTTCCCCTTCCGAAGGCAGAAGCAATACATCCGCTAGATACATTAATTCAGGGATGTCTTTTCTACCACCGGTGAAGATAATTTTACCTCTGTATTCATCTTTAACCAGCTCTTTAAATTTATTTTTTCCATGTGCATCCCCCACGAGCAAGGTTTTAATATCAAAACCTTCCTTCAACAATTTCTGACTAATCCCAATAACCCTTTCCGGATGCTTCCTTTCCGTCAACATTCCCACAAAAAGGATGATTTTTTCATCGTCAATACCAAATTCTTTCTTCAACTCCTTAACTTTCCTTTTATCAACATTCTGAAATCTCTCTAGATGAATCCCCGTAGGAATAACTTTCAATTTCTCCATGGGAACGCCCGCTTTTTTAGCATAAGGCAGCATTGCCTGGCCATAGGTGGTTATGACCTCCGGTATTTTAAACAAGAAACGGGCAAATAGCTTGGTATAAAGCCTGAAGAGCAGAGTCAGGCCTTTGGGCTTGTATGAATAGCCGACAAAACCATCAGTAGTGAGAATTGTTTTATTTTTGTTTTTTTTATTAAATGAAGCATAGATTAAGGGAAGAACAGAAAGAGGGTAATAATACTCCCAAATATGAACCTTGTCATTATTTTTAAAAATTTTTTTTGTTTCTTTAATCAGCTGAAAGAAGTTTGGGATACCATACCTTAAAGGAGCAAAATACCATGAATCTATGGGAATCTGACGAATATTTTCATTTTTAATGGCTTCGTTAGCTACCCAGTTTTTTGTCGGGCAGTTCTTGCTTTTGGGAAACATAATTGATATAAAATAGCCCTTTTTGGCGAGGATGTTGGCCAATTCAGCAACCGGCCTTCTGATGTTATTGGTGGGGTTGATGTAGCAGATGTTCATTTAGGCTTATTTTTAACAACTTATTTAAATAGCTTTGTGGAACAGAGGTTTATGTTAATCAGCCAGCAGAAAATAACCCCTGAATGGGGGGATTTATTAAGTGTTTTTAAGAGGCATGATAAAGCAAAAGATAGGGTCGTTATAAAGCGATATATCCCTCATCAATATCTTTATTGGACTGGTTCTGGCCGGGAGGCTTTAAGACAGATTTTGCTGGATATATGTGGGAAAAAGAATATTGATAATGGGAAGAAGAATATTATTAATGGGAAAAAGAATACTAACAAAATTAGCGTAGGTATTCCAGCTTATACCTGTCATGTTGTCTTAGATGCAGTAAAAAGAGCTGGCTGTCAGCCAATTTTTTATGATTCCGGTGTTATTGCGGCAGTGTCAGAAATTAAAAAAATAACAAAGAAAGTAGATGTTCTGCTCTTGTGTTATAATTTTGGTTTCTTGCCCGAGATAGACAAGATTGTTGGATTATGCAGGCAGAACAAAGTCCTTCTCATAGAAGATTGCGCCCAGGCTTTGGGAGCGGAATACAAAGGGAAATTAGCAGGAAGCTTTGGAGATTATGCCTTTTACTCTTTTGGCATCAGCAAGAATATCGGTTTCTGTGGAGGCATGATTGCTAGTAATAACCACTTGGAGCTAGTCGGTTTGAAAAAGTTTCCAAAAAGTAAATTGGCTAAAATTTCAGGCGAAGCTTTAACCTCGGGGTTGTTTTTTAATAAAAGAATCTACCGCTGGACTAAAAGATTTTTGAGAAAAGAATTGATTAAAAAGCAAGAGGCTTTGGATTATCGCCTGCCTACCTTCGCTAGAAAAATTGTTTTAAATCAGCTTAGAAGATATGATAACATTTTGAAAACAAGGGGGGAAAATGCTGACTTTTGTTGTAGAGAGTTTTGTTGCAGAGAGGCAGGTTGTTGCAGAGAATTAGGAAGAAGTCTTAAAATATCAGGCAGGTTCACCAATGTTGTCAAACCCAATGTTGTCAGACCGGCAAAAAACAGTAATCCTGCCTGGCTTTATTTTGTGATTTTAAGCGGTGATAGAGAGTTCTTGATTGATAAATTATTAAAAGAGAGCGTAGAAGTAGGAAAGATGCTCACTTTCAGGTGTTTGGATGGAAAGAGCAGGCAGGCTTTAAAAGCAGAAAAAGAAGTTTTGACTTTTGCTTTGTATAGGAAGCCTGAGGAGGTTGAGTTTATAGTAAATAAACTTAAACCTATTTTAGCTGCAATGTATAATGACAGAACAAGAAAATAAGAAACTATTTTCAGTCGCAAGAAATAAGAAGAACTGTCTTATTTCTGCGCAGAAAACAAGTAGTTTCTTGTTTTCTTGCGTAAATAAAGCTTTCATACTTTATTTACGAGAACATAACCTACGAAAATAACGAAAGAAGAACAAAACCTATGAAAAAAGGCACTAAGCTGGGCATAATTATTATGCTCATTTGTACTATCTTTACAGCTTTAGGACAGCTGTTCTTTAAATACGGCTCGGCTACTTTTGAATTTGATGCGATGAAGCTAATAACTAATTATAACTTAATTTTGGGCTTTGTTTTTTATGGGCTGGGGGCTTTACTGTTAATCACAGCATTAAAATTTGGCAAGCTGTCCATAATTTATCCTTTTGTTTCCCTGACTTTTGTCTGGGTGATGCTTATGTCCGTTTTTATTTTTGATGAGGCAATTAACAGCTTTAAGATTAATGCTGTTTTTCTTATAATATTAGGCATTATTTTCATAAGAGGAAGTGAGAATAGTCCTCTGGATGAAAATTTACGCAGGAAAGAAGATGATGAACGAGGTACGAATCTTGGTTAAAGCTGTTTTTATAGGAATGGGGCTTGTGGCTTTAGCGACGGTAATAGGTTCTTTTGGTGCTCTTCTCTTAAAAATAGCGTCTGCAAAAGTGACCCGGAATCCATTGAGTTTTTTAAAGATAGGGAAAATTTATGGAGGAATTTTTTTGTATGGAATTTCAGCACTGATTTTTATTTATGCTTTAAGATTCGGTGAGCTTTCTGTGCTTTATCCCCTAGCCGGCTTAAGTTATATCTGGACGTCATTGTTATCTATTAAGTTCCTGAATGAGGAAATAAATTTATATAAATGGCTGGGCATTTTTTTGATAATTTTAGGGGTAATTTTTATAGGCTTAGGTGCTTGAATTAAGTATGCTTGAATGAAGTATTTAACTGGATGGAAATGCAAATGGAAATTGTTGATCTGAAAGAAGACAATTCTCAGTGGAATGAATTTCTTGGAAAGAATGAGCATTTAATCTTCCATAATCCCGCCTATAAGAAATTTATAGAAGAAGCATTTAACTGCGAGTATAAAATATTGGGATTTTTAGAAGAAGATACTTTGAAAGTGATTCTTCCCCTGGTTGAAATAAACAGTTTACTTTTCGGCAATAAAATCATTTCCTCAGCTTATTTAGAATATGGCGGCTTTGCAGGCGAAGGAAGGTTTATTCCAATGGCCGTAAATCTTATTGAAGAAAGGTATAAAGATAATTATGACTTTTTGGAGATAAGGGGGGGATTGGAATTTTTTAATAATATTTCTGATAATATTCTTTCTTCTAAATTAATTAAAAAGAGTCTATATAAGCGTTTTGTTCTACAATTAACCGGCGAGGAAGAAGTCTGGAAAAATGTTCAGCATTCCAAGCGAAAGGCGGTTAATAAGGCTTTGCGTGATTTGGAAGTTAAAGAGGTTCCTTTTTCCGACTTAAATACTTTTTATTCTTTGTATTGCCGGAATATGAAGAGATTCGGCAGCCCCCCATATTCTAAAAAGTATTTTATCAGCTTTTATAAAAATATTGTTGATGGTAATTTAGGTAAGGTTTTTGGTGCTTACCATCAGGGTAAATTAGTTTCTGCTCTTCTTGGTTTTTGTTATCTGGATAGAGTTCATATTATTATTTCTGTTGCTGATGAAAGTTATCGGGAATTTAGGCCCAGCGATGCCATGCACTGGAAATTTATTCAATGGGCCTGTCAGAAAGGATATAAATATTTTGATTTCGGCCGGGTAAGGGAGGAATCAGGGCAGTTTGAATACAAACGGAAATGGGGGCCGGAGCTGCTGGAATTGCCGAGTTATTTTTTGTTGTGGAAAAACAAAGAAGTTCCTTTTGTTGACCCGGACAGCCATAAATTATTGGTTAAGGTTTGGAGAACCCTGCCTTTATGGTTTACTGCACGAATAGGCATGAAATTGAGAAAAAAATTGGGAATTTAGAGGGGTTATTAAACAAGAAAGAACAAGAACAAAGTTAATAAAAAATTTAAAATCAATAAAAGTTAAAGTCAATAAAAATATAAAATTAATAAAAGTTAAAATTGATTTAAGAATTTGTTTAAAATATGGTTAACCAAAAACAGAAGATACTTATTGCCATCCCTGCTTATGGCGGCAATATTATGGTCCAGTGTTTTAATAGTGTTCTTAAGTTGTATAAAAATATTCCCCTAAATGAGGGGTGTGGGACAGTAAAGTTGTATTATTCAGTTTTTGAGTAAGATCACATAAACCCTTTTTCCAATATGCTTTTTCTGCGCATCAATCTTTGCGCCATTTCCATAAGGCGTGACTCTTTTCTCAAA
>JBFMFP010000030.1:0-14924 GCA_040751885.1 Nanobdellota archaeon | reverse complement strand
TGCTATATGGAATAATTTTATAAAAATAACTGCTTAATGAGATAAAAAGGGGGATAAATATGGGCAATAAAATTTACATTGGTGCAGACCATGCCGGATACATTCTTAAAGAAAAAATCAAAAAATGGCTGGTAAAGAAAAAAATTTCTGTTGTTGATGTGGGAGCACATAAGCTAATACCTACAGATGATTATCCTGATTATGCAGCTAAAGTTGCTGCAAATGTGGCCAGAGATAATAGTGTGGGAATATTAATCTGCGGCTCTGCACAGGGGATGTGCATTGCTGCCAACAAAGTTCATGGAGTAAGAGCAGTAGTGCCTTTCTCTCCAAAAGAAGCGCAGTTGTCCAGGGAGCATAACGATGCCAATGTCATCTGCCTCTCGGGATGGTATTTTAATCTCCAGAAAGCGGCCAAGATTGTTGAAAAATTTTTGAGCACACCATTTTCCCAGGAAAAGAGACATCTGAGAAGGATTAATAAAATCAAAAAATTGGAATTGCAATCGCCTTGTCTTTTGGCTTGTTTGTAAAAATCGTTGCGAAGGTGACAAAATGAAACTAAAAATACTCCCTTCAGTCATGGCGCAAAATCAGGAAGAGTTAGATGCTCTTCTGAAAAAATTAAAGAAAGCATCACAGCGGTTGCATCTGGATATAGCCGACGGGATTTTTGTTCCCGGGATTTCTTTAAATTTTCCCTTCCGCTTGTCAGATGATTTTAAGTACGAAGCTCACCTCATGGTTGCTAATCCGGAAAAAAGGGTAGGAAAGATTGGCACAACTGCAAGTATAGACACCGTTATTTTTCATTTTGAATCCCTGAAGAGCAAGCCCCTCAAAGAAGTTGATGCCCTTTTTAAGAGAGTAAAAGCGAAGAAGAAAAGAGTAGGCATAGCTTTGAAACCGGAAACTGGCGTGAAGGAAATCAAGCCCTTCTTGGAAAACATCCTTAAGACTATTGATTGCATTTTGGTAATGACTGTTCATCCCGGTTTTTACGGTTCGGAATATCTGAAATATCCACTTGAGAAAATAAAGCAGATAAAGAAGGTAAATCCTCAGATTGAGGTAATAGTGGACGGCGGGATGAAGCCGGAAACGGTAGGCGATGCGGTTAAAGCAGGCGCTGACGGCATTGTTTCAGGAAGTTTTATCACCAAATCAGGCAACCCGGCGAGAGCGATAAAGAAACTTGAGAAAGCGGCGAAAGCAGCATCACACCTGCAGATTAATATTTAGGATTAAGTTTTTTAAGCGCAAACCTTTAAAAATCACTCTTTTTTAAGGTAATTATAAGTCATTATTAAAGTGATTGTGAAATAAAAAATAATAACGAAATTAATAATGACGAAATTAATAACAACAAAATATAACACAATTAATAACAACAAAATATAACACAATTAATAACATTAATACTTTAAATATTTACGGAGTTTGACTTAGATGAGCAAGAAAAAAGCAAAAAAGTCTGCTGATACAGAACTGACGCAGTTTACAGAAGAGGAAGGGCTGAAGATTAGCGGAGTAAAAAGCAGTGAATTAAAAGACAGGCTGAAAGACATTGAAGCTGAGGATAAGGAAGAGAGTAAAGAAGCGAATAAGGGGGCAGGCAGGGACCTTAAGAAAAAAGAGGAAAAAGAAGAAAAAGAGAAAGAGGGAAAAGATAAAGAAGAAAAAAAGAAAGAAAGCAGCAAGAAAAAAATAGTGGCGGCAATTTTAACCGGTGAAAGAGTAATTACCGAGTCTTCTGATGAAGCCAGGGAGTTTTACAATCAATCCCGCTTTGGGATTCTTGCAGAAGGCGGAAAAGTTGAACTTTCCCTCCTGGAAGCGCTGTATTTAATGGAAAAAGGGCGTTTGACTGTAAAAAGCGAAGCTGGAAAAGTGCTTAATTTTGAATCTTATATAAAGAGGGCACAGGCAGTTGAGCCTAATTTCTGGATACGTTATGTTGTTCTTAAAGATATCCGCAACCGTGGTTACATCATCAAGACAGCATTGAAATTTGGGGCAGATTTCAGAGTGTACGACAGAGGGGTAAAACCGGGTGAAGACCATGCCAAGTGGATAGTCTTTCCGGTGCATGAAGCTTCTGTATTTACCTGGCATGAATTCAGCGCCAAGAACAGGGTAGCCCATTCTACCAAGAAACGCCTGCTACTGGGAGTTGTTGATGACGAGAATGATGTAACTTATTATGAAGTTAAATGGATGAGACCATAACATCAAGGTTTCCGGTGATTAAACTTCTCTACAATCAAAAACTATTTAAACTTTTTATTTCCTTAACGGGTTATGCTCGTCCAGGATAAAGTGTTAAGTTTTGTGCGTATGAACGGCCCTACATTGCCGTCAAAAGTCGCTAAGCATATAGGCACTGAGATTCTTATCGCCTCTGCTTACCTCTCTGATTTATCGGCGCAGGGAAAATTAAAAATATCCGATCTTAAAGTTGGCGGCTCACCTCTTTATTATCTTCCCGGCCAGGAGAGCAGGCTTTACCAGTTCGTCCAGGGAAATATTAATCCTAAGGAGATAGAGGTTTTAGAGCGGCTAAAAAAAGAAGGGGTATTCAGGGAGAAGAACCTGGATTTGCTTACCAGAGTAGCCTTGCGCTCTGTAAAAGATTTTGCCATACCCCTGCAGGTTACTATTGAAGGAAACAAAGAAATATTCTGGAAATGGTATTTGCTTTCCGACGAGGAAACTAATTCAGCTATAGCCCGGATTCTGTCCATTTTTGCCGAGGAGGAAGCCAGGAAGAGCGCTAGGGAAAGTTATTTGCGAAGGATGCAGGAGCAGGAATTGCAGCCGCATGGAGAAAAGGCTGAAGCTGCCAGGCCTAAATCAGAGCTGCAGAAAAAATTGATTCCCGAAGAAGCTGAAGGTGTAATTGGGAAAGAAGCTTATGAAGAAGCTTGCGAAGAAGCTTACTCAGAAAAAGAGGAAGAGATTAAGTCGGGTGAAGGGCCAGACGAAGAAGCGGAAGCAGCTGAAAAACCGCTGGTCAGGAAATTAAAAGAAAAAGGAACAGTTAAGGAAAAAGGGGCGGTTAAGGAAGTTAAAGTAAAAGAAAGGGTAAAAGAAAGGATGGAAGAAAGAGCAGGAGAAAAAGCAGGAGAAAAAGTTGTCAAAGAGAGAAGCGCTAAGGAAAAAGAAGCAAAGACAAAGGGAATAAAAAAGGAAGAAATATTTGCAGGAAGGTCTGCAGGGCAGAAAGAAGGAGAAGCAGATGCAGAAGACATTTCTGAAGAAAGCCATAGGCAGGCTAAGGAAAAGGCAAAAAGGAAAAGCCGGCTGGCAGCAGATACATTTTCCGCACGGCTGGAGAATTATTTTAAAGAGCTGAATATTATTGTCGGAGAAAAAGAAGTAATCAGGAAAAATTCGGAAATAAATGTGCTCGTGAAAGTCCCTTCAGTAGTTGGCAGGATTACTTATTTCTGCAAGATAAAGAGCAAGTCAAAATGCGATGAGAAAGACATATCACTGGCCTACATGGAAGCGCAGATTAAAAAGCTGCCCTTGTTATTCTTGTACACAGATGATATAAGCAGCAAAGCCCGGGAAATGCTTGATTCGGGAGCATTTGAGAATGCTATTGTCAGGAAGATGGAGTGAAAGTATCAGAAGACTGACTAAGAAATAAAGTAAAGAAATTAAGTATAAGATATAATTAAACAAAGAGATAGAATTAAACAAAGAAAGCGGAGATTAAGTATACTTGTCGTCACCTAACTTGAAATATGGGCTTAAACTTCAAAGATTTGGTTGTGAAAGAAGAGATATCTATAAGCGACCTCAGAGGGAAAGTTCTGGCAGTTGATTCTATGAATATGCTTTACCAGTTCCTGACCACAATCAGGGCTGCTGACGGCTCGGTGTTGACGGATTCAAAGGGGAAAGTAACTTCCCATTTGATTGGATTGTTTAGCAGGACTGCCGCACTGATGGAAGCAGGCCTGAAACTTGTTTTTGTCTTTGATGGAAAGCCGCCGGAGATAAAGAAAAAAACCTGGGAAAAAAGGGCGGAAGTTAAAAAAGAGGCTTCCCTGAAATTAAAAGAAGCTGAAGAGGCCGGGGAGATAGAAGAAATGCGTAAGTATGCTGCCCGGACAGCAGTTCTGACGAAAGAAATGATTAGCGACGCGCAGGATGTTATCAAAGCTTTGGGGCTGCCCATTGTCCAGGCACCATCGGAAGGGGAAGCGCAGACTGCTTACCTGGTTAAGAAGGGAGATGCTTATGCTTCCGTAAGCCAGGATTACGATAATCTCATTTTCGGCTGCCCGCTGCTGGTTAGAAATCTTTCCATTGCCGGGAGAAGAAAAAAAGCAGGAAAGTTTGCCTATGAGAATGTCAGGCCGGAAATAATTGAACTGAAAAAAGTTCTTAAGAATCTGGATATGAATTTGGACCAACTGATCGCCTTAGCTATTTTGGTGGGTACGGATTACAATCCGGGCGGAGTGAAGGGAATAGGACCAAAAACAGGGGTAAAGCTGGTGAAAGAGTTTGGGAACAAGTTTGATGCTCTCTTTGAAAAAGCAGAATGGGACAAGCATTATCCTGATCTGGAATGGAAAGAAGTGTTTGACACGATTAAGGAAATGCCCGCGACTGATAGTTACAAATTGGAATGGCATAAGATAGATGAAAAAAAAGTCATGAAACTGTTGGTTGTGGAGCACAATTTTTCTGAAGAAAGAGTTAAGAGCAAATTGGAAAAGTTAAGCAAAGAGCAAAGCCAATTGAGCCAGAAAGGGTTAGGGAATTATTTTTGAAGATTTTTGAAGAAATCCCTTAATCATTATATTTCCTTAATCATTATATTCTAAAGCTGCTTTTGCAAATCAGGTAGTTTTTTATTTTCTTGTTTAAACTCTGTTTTATAAGTGAATTCGGTGTTGTAAATTTTGTAAAGAAAGAGCAATATTTTTAAGCAATCTTTTTAAATCCTGAAAAACTAGCAGTTACATGCTTGCAGCCTGCACAAAGTTAAGAAATGCGGAAAAAGTAAAACAGTTTCTGATAAAAAAGGAAACGCTGGATAATAGTTACAATTTGGTAAAAGAGATGGATTACATCTATTTTCCTTTAACCAAAAAAATGAAAGTTCCTGATGCTGAGGTTGTTAATACAAAATTCTCCTTTCCTAAAAGAGAAGAATCCATAAGCGCAGAAAGCATTCTTAAAGAGGAGCTTACACCCAAGCAGATGGAATTGCTTCCTAAATCACAGGAAATTATTGGAGAAATAATGATTTTAGAGATTCCCGAACAGCTGCAGAAAAAGGAAAAAGTAATTGCTGAAGCTTATCTCAAGGCGAACAGGCATGTTCAGACCGTGGTTAAAAAACAGGAAATGCATTCCGGCGTATTCAGGACAAGAAAAGTAAAAATTCTTGCCGGGAAGAGGAATAAAGAAACTGTTCATCGGGAGAATGGGGTGCAGATGAAACTGCATCTGGAAAAGACTTATTTCTCTGCAAAGTTGGTAGGCGAGCGGCTGAGGATCGCCAGGCAAGTAAAAGAAGGAGAAGAGGTATTAGTGATGTTTTCCGGCGCTGCTCCCTATCCGCTGGTAATTGCCAAAAATTCTCCGGCAGAGCATGTTTATGGCATTGAGATTAATCCGCTTGCCCACCAGTATGCCGTGCAGAATGTTGCTTTAAACGGATTAAATGGCAGGATTTCTATTTTTCTCGGCGATGTAAGAGATATGATTCCTAAGATAAATAAGAAAATTGATAGGATAGTCATGCCCCTGCCGAAAACGGGCGAGCAGTTTTTGGATACGGCTTTTATTGCCGCAAAAAAAAGATCTGTAATCCATCTTTATTCTTTTTTGAACGAGAACGAGATAAGCGAGCATGCACAAAAAATAAAAGAGTTATGCAGAAAATTAAAGCATGACATTAAAGTTCTGCGCAAGGTAAAATGCGGGCAGTTCTCTCCGGGAACATTTAGAGTATGTTTTGACCTGCTGGTGTTGGAATAATATTTTGAAGCAGGAATGGAATAATAAAAATGGAATTTAGGATATAGAAATTTAAAAATAGCTTTGTTTTTTGAAGAGTAGAAAGTGAACAACGCGATGATTAGGTGAACACCATTCCCACTATGGGATACGGATGTAACTGATGAGCGTTCACAGATTTAAAGATTTTAAAAGAGAAAGGAGCTGAAACAGGTTAAAAATGGATGCGGACATAAAAAAAGAACGCAAGCCCGATGCAGAGAACTTCGTCTGCAAAATAGCAGCAAGCAAGAAGGAAATTATACAAGCTTTATTGCTGCGCAGGAAAGTTCTGGTGAAGGAATTTCATTATTCCAGATACAAAGACGAGCCGGATAAGTATGATATCAATGCGGTTATTTATGTAGTTAAAGACCGGGATAAAGTAGTGGGAACTGTGCGCGTGAGGAAAGAGAGCAAAGGGAATGCTGAAGAAGTGAGCAGGAGAGATGTAGTGTACAGAATACAGAGGGTGGCTATAGACGAGAAATACAGGATGACCGGGGTTGGCTCGATGCTTCTCCAGAAAGCGGCAAAAGACTTCGGAAAATTATGTGTCATGGCTCCGCAAGAGACCGTTTCTTTTTATGAAAGGTACGGATTCAAGAAGACCGGTGAAGTGCGTGAAGGAAAGTTTCATGCCTATTACAGGATGCAGAATTTTTAGCAGGGTTAATATTTTGTTAATTTGTTTTCGTAAATAAAATATGAAAGCTTTATTTGCGACTGAAAATATAGCAAAGCGCACAAATATTTGAGCATGAATAGTGCGCTTTGCTTATTACGAACGAGCATCTATTCGCTCAATTATTTATGCGAGTGAGTATAGTTTTTTATTTTCTTGTCTGAATGATTTTAACTATGCCGTTTGTCGCATCTACTTCCACCAAATCTCCATCGTTCAAAACTCTCGTAGCTATTTCAGTACCAACGATACACGGCACACCTAATTCTCTGGAAACAATCGCAGCGTGGCAAGTTAATCCGCCGTCATTAGTAACAATAGCCGCTGCTTTCTGCATAGCCATGACGTAATCTGGAGTTGTCATAAAAGTTACTAAAACCTCTCCTTGCTTCATTTTTGAGATCTCGGAAGAATTTCTAAGAATCCTGACTTTTCCCACAGCTTTTCCCTGCGAAGCACAATTTCCTTTGATTTCCAAGATTTTTTGTTCTTCTTTAATCTCTTTTTCTGGCGAAGACAATTTAACTTCACCATTTGTTAATTCAACATAATAATTTTCAAATCTAGACTCAATTTGTTCTACTGGAATGATCAATTTTTCCTTAGACAAGCTTCTCTTAATTTCATCATCAGTCATATGAACCAATTGTTTGTAAGAAAGGTTTAACCTTTTAGCTATTTCCTCAAATAAACTAATAGAATAATACTCTGCTTTCTGGACGTAAGATAAAAGTTCTGTACGATAATAAGCCAATAAGGTTAATTCATTTATCTGTTTTTTAGTTTTTTCATCAAGATTTAATTTTTCAATAATTTCTCTTTTCCGTTTTTGTAAATCTTCTTGCTCATTTTTTAAGTTAGACAGGCTTTTTATCTCTTCTAGAAAATCTTCAAAATGAGGATAATTATTAGTAGTCAGAAATATAGAACCTAAATAACGAAAAGTCTCATGAATATCTACTAGCTCATTTCTTAATTTTAAACTGAGAGAAGACCACTCCGGAAAAGGCTTGTCAGGAAAGCCAATAGTTTTCAAAAGAGATAAAATACGTCTCTGCCTTTTTTTAATATCAGTTTCCTCTAATGGTTCTGTTAAAATTCTAAATTCTTCATCTTCACTTTCTTTAGATAATGCTTCTAATAACTTTTTTGTAGCAATATTAACACAAAAATTACCATTATAGATATAGCCTACGAATTTAGTGTATTCTTGCACCCATTTTTCAAATAAATTACTAATATCTGAATTAGAAAGTTTACTTAAATTCTTATTTTGTATGATTTTACAGAAATTGAGTAATTCTAACCCACAATTTTCGTAATCTTAAACCGAAAAACAAATAAAAACTTATGTTGCCCAACATAAAAAGATCCCACAATTACTTAAATTAATTGGCTCTTGGGATTTAGAGATTGAGTTTGAAACTGAAAGTGAAGATGAACTTTATACTTATTTAACTGATATTAGAAAAAAGTTCTCAAATGTAATTAGAGATTATGATATACTAAGAGTTACTGAAACATATAAATATAATTATTTTCCTTTCTGAAACCAGCAACAGAATTCATCCAAAGAATTTCTGTTCGGCTTCATCCTCATTTTCTAATTTTACTTTCTCAATTGCCTGAACGAAGTCATTGTGGTTGACATAACCCCTGTTTTCTCTGATAGCGAAATATCCGGCTTCGGTGCAGACGGCTCTGATTTCTGCCCCGCTGAACCGCTCCATTAAGTGGGAAATTTCTTTCAGCTTTATTTTCTGCAGGCTCATTTTTGCTGTATGCACTTTAAGTATTTCTATCCTTCCTTTTTCGTCGGGCAGGCCAACTTCTATCAGCCTGTCCAGCCTTCCCGGACGGATAATGGCATTGTCCAGAATGTCAATCCTGTTTGTAGCACCAATGACTTTTACGTTATCCAGATGTTTGAAGCCGTCAAGCTCGGCCAGCAGCTGCATGAACGTCCTGTTGACTTCTCTTTCTCCGGAAGTTCCGTTTTCCATCCTTTTTGCGGCCAAAGCATCAATTTCGTCAATGAAGACAATAGCCGGAGCTTTTCTTCTGGCTAGAGCAAAGATGTCCTTTACCAGTTTTGCTCCCTCGCCGATGAATTTCTGAACTAGCTCGGAGCCAACAATTTCTATGAATGCCGCGTCGGTGCTGTTGGCCACGGCTTTGGCCAGCAGGGTTTTTCCTGTACCGGGAGGACCGTAAAGAAGGATGCCTTTGGGCGGATTAATGCCCACTTTTTCGAACAGCTTGGGTTTTTTTAATGGCAGTTCAATAACTTCCTGAACTTCCCTGATCACGGAATCAAGCCCGCCGATGGATTTCCAGCTTTCTTTGGGCTTTTCAACGATGACAAATTTTTCTACTTCAAACTGCTCAAGAGTGTCAAATTTTTCCACGATATTGAGGGTTTTTTGGTCCACTAAGGCATTATCGCCGGGAAGAAGAGTTTTTACATCCTGGGAAATGTAGCTGTAGAATTTGTTTCCGTTGGGCAGCCTGATGACTGCTTTGTCGTTTTGAACGCTGACAACTTCCGCCACCAGCAAGGATGGTTTTTTTAGGTTGCTAAGCTCATTATTAACATTTGAAAACATCTGCCGCAATATTGTGCTTTCCTGCTCAAGCTTGTTCAAAGCTTCATTAATCATTCCCTTTTCTTTTTCCAGTTTTTCTATGGCTTGGGCAAGGGTCTTGTTCTCCTCTTCTGCACTGGGAACATTTGGGACCGCAGGAACAATTGGCTCAGAATGCACGGCATTGCTATTTATTTTTACCATTCTGTCTGAAACTGCTTGGTTATTTTTAAAGGTTTATGTTTTTTCATAAAAATAGATTTACAATTCCTCTCAGCCACATTTTTATTTTTTGGGGGAGCGTGCTTGCTGTGCCTTTCACGCTTATTTCCTGCTCCTGTGAGTAACTTTGCCCTTCTTTGTCTTTCCAGGAGGCAGTTATTTTGAATTTGTTTTTGCTGCCTAACTTACTTCCATCAATTCTGAAGGCAATTTTTTCTGTTCCTTTCAGCTTTTCTATTTCCCATTTGCTTTCGAGTCCTGCTCCGGAGACAATTAAAGTTACATTTTGTGGTTCAGCGAACGACTTTTTTTCCAATACCAGCTGAAAGTCAAAGGGCTTTCCAAATTGGGCAGTTTGGCCGGAAATTACTTCAACAGCCATCTGCGGCTGGTCGTAGGCTAAGAATTGCAGTGACATCTTTTTTTCAATGAGCTCATTTTCTGCACTGACAGTTATTTTTTTCCACCCGGCCTTCTCTTCAAGAAGGGTTATCTGTGCACTTTTCTCCTGATTGATGGGCAGGTTAATTATTTCACAAACATTCCCGAGGCAGAAATTGACATTTTGCAGGTTGGTATTTCCGATATTCTTAACGGTACATTTTGCTGTTCCTCTTTGGCCTATCTTTATTTCTGCGGGGTAATCGCAATCAAAGGAAATCTTACGGGAGTAGCTTTTTTCTTCATCTTTGACAATAAGCTCTTCTATATCGGCCCGCGAGTAAAATTTGTTTCCTTTTTGCGCTGTAAAAGTGTCCGAAACAGTAATGTTTTTTTCTGAATAGATTAAAATGGGAAAAGTATAGGTGTAGCTCTCATCAAGGTAAGGAAACGTCTTGACAATCCAGTAAGTTTCCCTCACTTCTTTGGGATGGAGAAGGATGTTCCTTCTGTTCCTGCCGATGATTTCCACTTCTTTGGGTACAACCAGGTTTAAGGCTGTGGCCGTATAATAACCAGCATTATTCTTGACGATGCCTTTAATTAAATTGTAACCGCCCAGGTCGGTCCCTTTAGCCAAAATTTCCTGCTCCAGAACAATTTCTTCGGGAATGAAGTTTCCCTCTTTTTTGACTTCTACCTGCATATTTAGCGGCTCTTCAACGATGTTAATGTTGTCCGCCAGCCATTCATATTTGACAGCAGGCTCAGCCGGATCAAATCCATCCCGGAGTTTGATGTGAGTGACATCAACATAGCCATACTGGTTAAAAGCAATGTCAAAGCTCACCCATCCTACTTGCGGGAAATAAACTTCTGCCCATCCGTGCGGCTGCCAGTTTTCAGCAAACAGCTCGGATGTGGAATAGCTTACCCCTGAGACGAACCTTGCCGGTATTCCAAGAGATCTGGCCATGGCGATAAATAAAGAAGTCATTTCATCACAAACCCCTTCTTTATTCTGCAGAACCCAGCTGGCTTTCTGTGCTGCTGTTGCTGTTAAAGTGTTAAGATCATAGTTGATATTTTCTTCGGTCCAGCTGGCGAGGTTGAAAGCTACTTTAAACAGGTCATCTTCTCCCTCGGCAAGCTCTGAGGCTCTGGTAATAATTGCCGGACTGCCGGAATCAATAGTTAAGGTAGGCTTAGTGTATTGCTCATATCCCTTAATGTCTTCTTTGCTCAATGGGAATGCTCTTTTTTTTAGTACTTCATTCCTAAAATTACTAGTCCTGATTAAGCTTGTAAATCCAAAACTTTTCGTTTCAATTTTATGGTCGTTCCAGAAGAAATTGACTTTGTCATCCATAACCGAGCCCGTACTTTCCCAGGCGAGTAATTGTTGCCGGTAATCTTCAGCCGGATAGAGGAACAGGTCTACAGAAGCTTCTTCTAACTGCGCATTGTCTGCTGTGGCTATGGGCTTGAACTTGCTGCTGACTTTCAGGTTCATCTCCAGCGAGTCCTGTTGGTAAAGATTGTCGGCTGAGGCTAGGGGCGGGAGCAGAATTAAAGAGAGCATAATTAAAGAGAGCATAATTAAAGAGAGTGTAATAGGCAAGAACATTAACGAAGCTGTAAAGGATGGTTTTTCCATAGCTGATGGGATTTTCGTTGGAATATAAATCTTTTTCTGAAAATATTCTGCGCCCATTTGCAAAAATCTTATAAAACAAAACAATTATTTGTTTATTTACAGACAATTATTTGCTTATTCATAGAAAAATTTGCTTATTCATAGAAAATTGTTTATGGCAGGGTTGTTAATTGTTTATGGTAAGGTTGTTTACAATAAGGTTGTTTAAAGTAAGGAGTAATTTATGGAGAGAGGTATAGCTTTGTTGTCCGGCGGGATAGATTCTCCTGTGGCGATTTATCTGATGAGGGAGCGTCTGGAAATAATTGCAGTGCATTTCCACCAGCAGCCGTTGACGGATGAAAAAGAGATTGAAAAAGTTAAACAGCTGGCAGGGATTTTAGGAATAGGTAAAACTTATCTTGTTCCTTTTACCAGCGTTCTTAAGGAATTAGTCAGCAAGTGCAGCCAGAAGAATTATTTTGTCCTTTCCAAGATTGCCATGTTTAAAGCTGCAGAGTTAATTGCCGGGAAAGAAGGAGCAAAGTACTTAATTACCGGAGAGAATCTTGGGCAGGTCAGCAGCCAAACTTTAAGTAATCTTACTACAATAACAAAGCATCTGTCTTTAGAAATATTCAGGCCGGTCTTGACTTATGATAAGCAGGAGATAGTTGATTTGGCTAAGAGGATAGGCACTTATGAAATATCCAAAGGCCCTGAGCTCTGCTGTTTGCTCGGCCCGAAGCATCCGGCTACTAAATCTGATCCAGAAAAGATTGGAAAAGAATTGGAAAAGGTAAATTTGTTATCATTAATGGAAGAAAGTTTAAATAAAGCGGAGATTATTTCTTCATCACATGGCTGATGCAGAGAGGAAATTAAAATGGGGAATACAAACAAGCTGGCAAACTTTTTATTTGAATTAGGTACTTTAAAACACGTTAAAAGAAGCGGCTGGTGGTTAATTAACGTAAAAGATCCGGAAAATGTTGCTGAGCATAGTTTTAGAGCCGGCGTTATTGGTTATTTTTTAGCGCGTCTAGAAAAAGCTGATGTAAATAAGGTAACCATGATGTGCTTGTTTAATGATTTGCATGAAGCACGAATAAATGATCTGCATAAAGTTGGACAGCGCTATATTGATTTTAGGGTTGCTGAAACTGAAGTCCAGAAGGAGCAAGCTGCAGAATTGGGCGAGGCAGGAAAAGAAATGTTTTCTCTGCATCAGGAATTCCAAGAGCAGAAAACAAAAGAAGCAATTGTGGCCAGAGATGCTGATTTGCTGGAAAATGCTTTTCAGGCCAAGGAATATTTAGAAATCGGCTATAGAGATGCGCAAAATTGGATCGATAACATAAAAAAAGTTATTAAAACAGAATATGCCAAGAAATTGTTGGAAGAAATTGAACAAACCAGTTCTAATGATTGGTGGAGGAATTTGAAAAAGATTGGAAGATGACCTTAAAATTATTTAACACCCTTACCAGAAAAAGAGAGCCCTTTAAGTCCATAAAGAAAGATGAAGCGGGCATGTACACCTGCGGCCCAACGGTCTATAATTACCCCCATTTGGGCAATTACCGCGCTTACCTTGTAGCTGACCTTCTTAAGAGATACCTAAAATACAGGGGCTTTAAGGTAAAGCAGATCATGAACATAACCGATGTTGATGATAAAACAATAAGAGACAGCCGGAAGGAAAAAGTAAGCCTGAAGCTATTTACGCAAAAATACGAGAAAGCTTTTTTTGAAGATTTGAAGACGTTAAACATAGAGGAAGCTGATGTCTATCCCAAGGCCACCGAACATATAAAAGAGATGGTTGAGGATGTAAAGATTCTGCTCAGGAAAGGCTTTGCTTACAGAGGTGATGATGGCAGCATTTACTATTCTGTTTCCAAGTTTAAAAAATATGGGAAGCTGGCGCACCTGAGGTTAAAAGAGTTGAAAGCAGGGGCCAGAGTAAGGCAGGATGAATATGAAAAAGAGCAGGCTAATGATTTTGCCTTATGGAAGGCCCGGGACAAAGCAGACGGGGATGTTTTCTGGGAAACTAAATTAGGCAATGGTAGGCCCGGCTGGCACATAGAATGCAGCACAATGTCCAAAAAGTATCTTGGGAAGCATTTTGACATTCATACTGGCGGGATAGATTTGGTTTTCCCCCATCATGAAAATGAAATCGCTCAGGCAGAAGCAGTCAGCGGAGAGAAATTCGTAAATTACTGGGTGCATAACGAATGGCTGCTGGTGGAAGGGAAGAAGATGAGCAAGAGTTTGGGCAATTTTTATACGCTGAGAGACGTGCTGGAGAAAGGCTATGAGCCCCTGGCTGTAAGGTACGCTTTGATGTCCGTTCATTACCGGCAGCAGTTGAATTTTACTTTTGAGGAATTGGATGCTTCTGCAAATGCAGTTAAGAAATTAAGAGATTTTATGCTAAGACTGAATAATGTTCAGTCTAAAAAAGTTAGTTCTAAGGCTAAAACTGTTGAAAAGCAGATAAAAACAGCAAAAGAATGTTTTGAAGAAGCAATGGACGACGATTTAAATATCTCCAGCGCTTTGGGTTGTTTGTTTAGTTTTGTGCATCAGGTTAATGCTGTTATGGATAGGTTAAGTAAAGAAGAGGCTGCTGAAATAAAAAAATTTATGTTTGAGTTTGACGAGGTCTTAGGTTTAAGATTGAAAGATGTTAAAAGAGAAAAAATACCTAAAGAAATAATTGATTTAGCAGAAGAAAGGCTGACTGCAAGAAAAAACAAGGACTGGAAGAAAGCAGATGAATTGCGGGAGAAAATTAAGATGTTGGGTTATATTGTTGGGGATACCAAGGAAGGGTATGAAGTGATAACAGCTTAAATTTTTAGTAATACTTCAGTAAAGTGAAGCAAGACCGTTAAAGTCAAGAAAGTGAAATTGGTGTTGTGGAACTTCTGAATAGCGAAGTGTCATAATTTTTAGGAACTTTTATATTAAATGCTCTTTCTGAAAAAGAAATGGAGATTAAAGGAACATCTTATATTTAACATTTAGATGGGCTATAAAATCTATATAAAAACACCATAAATAATTTAAATGACAGTAATTCCAAAGCAAAAAAATGTCTGAAATTGATGCTCAACTTGAACCATATCAAGGGAATATATTTGCAGAGTTAATACTTAAGGAATTTTCTGAACCTGAACCAGACGGAGGAGTATGGCAGGGGGTATTCGAAACGGATGAAAGTCTAACCAGAAACTGGCCTTGGACTAATAATTTGTTGTATCGTGATCTTGTAACTGTTATTACTGGAACATTTAAATGAGTGGAATACCAAGGCGATAAAGTTAGCTTCAAGGGAGAAAGTTTGTGCTCTTGGGATTTTTTAAGTTCTCGCTATGGT
>JBFMFP010000003.1:0-50591 GCA_040751885.1 Nanobdellota archaeon | reverse complement strand
TTTTCATATTTTTTTTACTTATGTTTTATTTTGTCACTTAATTTATTTTCATACTTTTTACTTACGTTTTACCTTATTACTTGATTTATTTTTAACCTTTTTTTTCTTTATTTTTCTTCAGTTTGATTATTTTTAATAAGTTTATGATAATAATACTTAAAATAGCTGAGGCATTTATGCTGAAAGGGTTTTTCGAACCTTCCGCATGACAAAGCCATACAGATATGGTTTACGGCCTCTTCCTCATCCAGACATTCCAGCTTTACACAGGTATGATTAAAAACAGATTCGTCAAAAGCACATTCTAATTTTTGACAGGCATGCTCAGAAACAAATTCCTCTTCTGCGCATTGAAATCTGACACAGCTATGATTCAAACACTGCTCCTCTAAGGCACAGTCTTCATTCAAACAGCAAGTGTAATTGAAACATTGGTGTTCATCTATATACTGGCATTCCCCGCAATCTAATTTTTCACATACTCCCTTTTCACAGTACTCATCAGCGAGGCAATCTTTATCAATAGTACAAGCCATTGCTTCTGTGCACTGGGCACTTTTATAGAGATTATACCTTTTCTGCCGGCAGTCGTGATACATAATAAAAAACTTTTCCACTTTTTCCTTGGTCGGCCACCGGAGAATAAATTTGCTCCCCGCATTGAGCTTGCGTAAGGTAATATTAATCTCTCTGAATTCTGGGCTATAGCGGTCTGCGGCATGCACCAGATTCCGCTTACTCTCTGTTTTTACTTCGTACCAGAGCAAATAAGGCTGGGTAAACCTTAAGACACTGGTTTTATTGAAATAAAAATTATAAACCATAAATTTGGAAGTAAAAGTGTTGTTCCGGTTATAACAGTAATCGATGGACAGATTAAAAATCCGGCAGCTGAATCGAAAAGGGGGACAAGTTACTGTAGAGCTATATTTACCAAATTTTACTGTATATTTTGCCCCTTCCTGGCTTACAAATAAGGCTTCATCGGAATAAAAGCTATAAATTTTTTCTTTTTCTTTTTCTTTTCCTTTCACCGTTTTCTCGATATATTCGCCTGGCACTTCAAAATAATCCTTCCCGCCGTATTTTTCTTTAGCAGAAATTGGCCATCTCTTTTTCAGGCCGTCAATTTTTATGGAGCCATCATCAAAACATTCTAAGGTCGCGGCAGAAACTAAGGGAAGAACCAATAAAAAGATTAAGACAATAATTAAAGTTATCTTTTTCATTTTCCCCACCACTTCTTTAAAAAATAAATAATTTTCTGGAAAAGATTTTTTTGCTCTTTTGTAGCCTTTTCGGTTTCTGTTTTTTGCTCTGGTTTCTTTATTTGCTCTTTTTCTGGCAATTTATCTTTACCTAGTTCTTCTTTCAATGGTCTTTCTGTTTTTTCCAGAAAATCTTCTTTTGCTCCGCCAAAAGCATACAATTTTTTATCTAAAGAAGCGATATAAACTGTCCCGTCAGCCCCGATGGCAGGAGAGGAGACAAATCCGCCTCCCTGATTATAACGCCATTTCTCTTTGCCGTTAAGATCAAGCGCGTAGAAGGTATCAATGACATCGCCAAAATATATCGTCCCGTCAGAAGAAATGGCTGCTGAACTGATAATGGTTTCCCTGCCCCCGCCAAAGAGTTGGGGGTCCCGGCCCTTTTTAACGTCAAAACTCCATAATTCCTGGCCTTCTGGACTTAAAGCGTGAAAATTGCCATCCCAGGAGCCAAAGTAAATATTGCCTTTTTTGTCAAGAGCGGACATTACTCCAATTTCTCCACCCACCTTAAACGTCCATTTTTTCGTGCCATCAGGAGCAAGAGCAAAAAGTGTCCTGCCTTCTTTAGTGCCTACATAAATTGTGCCATCTTCGGCAATGGTTGGCGGTCCTTCCACCCTACCTATTTGATATTTCCATTTAATTGTTCCATCTGGTCTAAAAGCAAAAACGGCATTGTGGGTATATGGAAATTCCTGCTGCTCCAGATCACTGCCGCTGACATAGAAAGTGCCATCATCAGCAACGGCTATAGGATTACCCAGACAAGAACCGGCAGTGTCATAGCGCCACTTAAGCGTGCCCTCAGGATTTATGGCATACACTCTGGCCCCAAATTCCGGTTCTGAACCTTCATGCGGATAACTTTCTGAAGTAGCGTAAATAGTGCTGTCGGGGCTGAGCACTGGCGAGGCGGCGACATGGGCATAAAGATAAATAGGATAACGCCACTTTTCCGTGCCATCTGGATTTAGGGCAAACAGGTAAATTGGCGGAGCGATAAAGTAAATTGTGCCATCTTTACCGATGGTCGGAGCGGAATGAATTCCTTTTTTAGTATTCCATTCCGGGCTATAAACAGGCTCGCCGGCGTCAAATTTCCATTTCAGAGTGCCGTCAGGATTAACTGCATATACGTCATTCTCATCGGTGCCGATGTATATTGTTCCGTCCGGCGCTATTGTCGGCGAAGATTCCATGCTTGCTCCCGTATCAAAAGTCCATCTGACTGTTCCATCAACATGGCCGGTATTATAAGGGCTTAAGCCGGTATGTCTTAAATCATGATGGAGCATTGGCCAGGGCGAGTCTGCTAATTGTCCAGAAACAAAATTAATCAAAAGAATAAATAAAATGCCAAAAATTCTTTTTTTCATTTAAACAACCTCCGGAAAAAGTCAATTATCAACTGAAAGATGTTTTTTCTTTCTTTTACCTTTTTATCTTCTTTCACTTCTGAGAGTTTTTCCTCCTGAGGACTTTCTTTAATTTCTTTTTTTTCTTCAGCCGGTTTTTCTTCAGCCGGAACATTTTCTACCAGGACATCACTGCATTCAACGGTTTTTAAGTCACTATAGCTACAATGTCCCAGGTTTTCGCTGTCAACATCGTAATGCCAGGCAATTGAACGTTCTTGCCCAGGCTGTAGGCCAAATCCCATTTCTTTAATAAAGTTATTTTTGCCGTCTCCGGTGATATAATTTTCGTTAAATTTTCCAGTTCCGGGCTTTTCATCTAAATTTTTCATAATTAAATCGCAAAATACACGGTATTTTTTGCAGTTTTGTAAAACACAAAGTTGTATTGGTGTATCGCATCTTCCATCAAAATAGCGGTTCTCGCATCCGGTAGAATAAGAATCGCAAGGCCCGTCAAGGCAGGATTTGCCAGAATCGGTTACCAGCTTGACATCTAATTTTAATTCTACCTCCCGGCACTTTTTTTCATAGTCTGGCTCGGCCTTTTTTGTTCCTCCTTTATTTGTTCCTCCTCCAAGAGCATAAACTTTTTTGTCCCAGGCACCAAAATATACTGTCCCGTCTTTTCCAATGGCTGGAGAGGATGCTACAGAACCGATTTTAGAAAGGCTCCATTTTTCAGTTCCGTCAGGATTAAGGGCATAGAAGTATCCAGTTGAAGTGCCAAAATAAATTGTGCCATCTGCGCCTACGGCAGCAGAACCGCCTATTGTTTCAAAACCAGCTGGAACCGGGAATTTCCATTTTTCAGTTCCGTCCGGATTAAGAGCATACAGGTTATGGTCCCATGAGCCGATGTATAATGTTCCGTCTTTGCCTATAGCCGGAGTTCCACTGATTCCGTCACCAGTCTGAAAGCTCCATTTCAAGCTTCCGTCTGCTGGATTTAAGGCATAAACTTTCCCCTCTTTCGAACCGGTATAAATGGTTCCGTCTTTGCCTATCGAAGGCGAGCATTCCAGCCAGTTTTGTGTTTTAAATTGCCATTTCTCTTTGCCGTTTGGATCAATGGCAAAAAGCACTCCCGAGCTAGTTCCTGTAGCCCTGTACAAAACATTCCCGCCTACGTATATAGTTCCGTCTCTGGCTATGGCTGGTGCGCTGGAGATGCCTGCTGAAATCTTAAAATACCATTTTTCAGTTCCATCAGGATTAATGACAAATAGACCGCTTCTGAAGTTTGTCCCTTCTGATTCTTCCACTCTGGCCGAGCCTATATATATCGTTCCATCATCTCCAATTACTGGGGAATTCCAAAATTCTGTACTCCATTTTAAGGGAAATCTCCATTTTTCTGTTCCATCCGGATTGAGGGCATAAAAATTATCACCGGGAGCAGCAATGTAAACAGTGCCATCACCTGAGACACTAGGAGAGGAAACAATCCCATGCCAATGTTTCCATTTTTCATTATAGAGAGGATTGCCGGCCTTAAAACTCCATTTCAAAGTCCCGTCAGGATTTATCGCATATATTTTGCTATCGTGTGAGCCAACATAAATAGTCCCATCTTTTCCTATTGCTGGAGAAGATTCGATTCCGTCTCCTGTCTCAAAAGTCCATTTGATTGCTCCGTTAACCTGGTTGGTGTCATAAGGGCTCAAGCCGGTATGCTGCGGATTGCCATTGAGCATCGGCCAGGCAGAATCGGCTAACTGGGCAAAAGCAATCCCGAAAATAATTAAGCTCCAGGTAACTAAAATAAAGATTATTTTTTTCATTTCCCAGAATAATTATTCTTATGTATAAAAATCTTGTTAGAAGCAAAATCCTGTCAGAAGCAGGCACTATCCGAAAAGTGGCACTGTTGCAGGGAGATAAAAAGTAGTACAACAGCTATAATTTTATAAATTACCTTTCTTCTCCAATTACTATGCTTTCCCCTAAAGAATTCATTGAACAGATTCAGCAGCGTATCCTGCAGTCCGACTGGGAATTTGCTTTAGACGGCTATGCCGGAAGCATTGACCGGCTGCAAAAAGCCTTTCCCCGCTATGGCAGTTTCCTGATGGAATTCATCCAAAATGCTGATGATGCCAAAAGCACTAGGTTAAAGATAGAGCTCTTCCCGGAAGCGCTGCGCATCTCTAACGACGGCCAGCTTTTCTCGGAAAAAGATGTTATTAGCCTTTGTAAAGTAGGCCGCTCTTCCAAAACTGTCCATGATTACATTGGCTATTTGGGGGTGGGATTTAAAGCCGTGTTCCTGATTTCCAAAAGCCCCCAGATTTATTCCGGACCATGGCAATTTACTTTCAATCAGGAGCATTGGAAAGACCCACGCCTTCCCTGGCAGGTTATCCCTTTATGGCTAGACACTCCTCCTGCGACTTTAGAGCAGGAATATTCTACCAAATTTTATCTTCCTCTTTCCAGTTCAGCCCAGCCAATTCAAGCGGAGATAGAATCATTACACAGCCGAATCCTTTTATTCCTTAATAATCTTCAGCAATTGGAATGTGTCGACCATCTGCAGCAGAAGCACTGCCTCATCACTAAAACTCTTGTTTCTAACCAATCCGATTATCAGATCTTTCAGCTTCAGGAGTTGATTCAGGAAAATATTCTTCCACCAGAAAGGTGGCTGCTTTTCCATGGGAAATTTGCAGTTCCTGAAACAGTGCGCCAAGACTACCTGACTATAGAATGGGAACGGCAACAAGTAACTGCCCGCGAAGTAGCTGTCGCTTTCAGGCTGGATAATCAGAATACTCTCTGCAGAGAAGAAAAAGGCACTGCCCATATAGGTGTCTTTAGCTTTCTTCCTCTAAAGGAGGTGCCCAGCGGGCTCCCATTCATTCTTCAGGCCGACTTTCTAACCATGACTGGGCGGGGAGAGTTAGCCCGGGAATGCCTTTGGAATAACTGGTTAGCGGATCGGCTGCGGGAATTGATTATAACCAAATGCATCCCTGTTTTTTCTAATCGGGAGCCTTGGAAATTCCAGATTATAAACCAGCTTTATGCTCCAGATGGCGGGCATGAATTGTTTGAAAAGCAAATCAAAAAGCCGTTGAGAGAGTATCTCCTGCAAGCTCCGCTGTTGGCAGCCGAAGATGGCTCGATGATAAAACTGTCCCAAGCCTTAACTGTTGAAAAGAAAATCAAGCCCCTGCTTGACGAGCCTACACTGCAACATCTCTATCCGCAGAAAAAAGTGCTGGATTCACGATGCCTTCTTCCATCTTCATGGCAAAGCGCCGTTCAAAACGGTCCAGCACTCATTAACCTCAAGTCCGAAGAAAAGCTAAATGAACTACTAAATTTAAAAGCTCAACAGACTGACCTGAATTTTTTTCTCCGCTTTTATCACCTCTGCCTTATTCCATTCTTGGAAGAGAATCCTGCACAGCTTAATCAGCTCAGAAGCAAGCGAATTTTTCTGGCAGATGATTTTACGTTAGCGGACGCTTTTTCTTTGTGCCTTAATTCAGAAAAACTAAGCATCCCTCGCCAATTGCGTGAAATCATAAAGGTTGCGCATCCCGCTCTTACTGCTGATTCAGAAATTCTGGATTTTCTGGCTAACTGCAAGTTACCATCCCTTACTCAGGAACAAATCAATGACCTTTTACGCAGCAAAGAATTGCTTTATCTGCAGCGACACTGGAGCAATCTCAGCCAGGCGGAAAAGAAGGAAAAAATCTTTATCTGCAAAGAGCTGTGGGAAAAAGGGAATATCCAAAGCCAGCATTTGGGGTTTCTGACCCTTCCCAGCCTAAGCGAAGAATGGCTCTCTCCTGAGCAGCTTGTTTTCTCTGCTGCTTATAACCCTCTGAACAAGCTCCATCAACTGCATCTCAGAGGCCTGTTAGATTTCCCACTTAATTATCTTCATGATGATTTTGTAAAAAGCTGTACCGAGCAACAGAAAATTGCCTGGCACTTATTTTTCCGGCAGTTGGGGGTAGATAACCAGCTAAGCGAAAAGCGCTTCAGGAAAAATGTGATCGAGAGAATCGGCATCCTGCTGGCTTTACAATATGAGCAACAAAAAGGAAGGAATGCCAAAGAAATTCCCCATTCTCAGGAAGTCTTTGGCTACGATTTGGTGCCAGAAACAGAAGGAGGCGAAGGCTTTGTACAATCTTCCGAGCGTTACATTGAAGTTAAGAGCAGTGAAAAGCCCAATCCGGATATTTACCTCACCACTCGGCAATTCCGCACTTTACAAGAGCAGCGGGAGCGTTACTTTGTTTACGTTGTTACTGATATCCTGCGCAATCCTACTCTGCATGTGACGCGTGGAGACAAGCTTCTTGTCGTAACCCAGATTAGAACAGTTATTCCCTTCCGCCGTTGGTGGGACCACGCTAAAGAAGAAGAGTTTAAAGGAAATTAACAATTAGAAAGGGGGTTAACAATTAGAAGGAAAGTTAACAATCAGAAAATTATGCAGCAAGACATAAAAAATGGATGAACTGCAACTAACCATAAGTAATGGGAAAACATATCTTTGGGGAATTTCTTCGCATCCAGAAGAGCAGTTTGTACCCAAAAACAGGCTTTATGCTATTTGGAACAAGCTTTTCTCTTTATCTGACCCAGCCCCTGCTAAAATAGAACTGGAACTTCCGGCATCTAATGGGTCTATCATGGTATCAAACGAATTAAAGTTATCCTATGGGCAATATGAAGATCATACCTTGCTCACAAAGAAGAAATTTTTAGTAGACAGCTTTATTTTGGATTTCAAGATACTTAAAGATGAGTTTCTTCTATCCGAAAAAAAAGCAGGATTTTATTTTGGTGACTCCTATGAAGGATTTAAGAGGGCAGTGCAGTTTACTTATAGCCTCATCGCCAGACAAAGATTTATCCCTTTTCATCGGGAAGGTAAAAGCTTTTTTCAGGTCAACCTTGATAACCATGATGATTTTCTTATTTTCAAAAGCCTGTGTAATGAACTGCCAAAATCTATCACGGCTAAAGATGCCCGGCCGATGGAAGAAGCCCTCCATGCTTTCCTAAGCGAATTTACTGATTACCTTATCCGTGAATTCGTTAAAGACCTCAAAATCGGGGAAATCCCGGCAACCCCCTCTGATAAATGGATTTATGGCTTGTGTAAAGAAAGGTCTAAAGTGGATGAGGCGCTAACAAAAAGCCTCTCGGAATGGGTAACTACAAGGAATGTGGGAAAAATGCAGGGATATTACCTTCTATTTAAGCTCAAAGAACCGGACGAGCACGAAAAGGGTTGGCAATTGAGCTATTATCTTCAATCAAAAAATGACCCGAGCTTGCTAATTAGCTTAAAAGATATTTGGGAAAATAAGAAAAAAATAGCTCTCCAAAATTATAAATTATATTTCATTCAGGAATTGGGGATGGCTGCAAAATGTTCTAAATTTATCGAGAAATCAATGCTAAAACCGAACCCTTCTTCTATTTTGCTCTCTGAAAATGAAGCGCTCTCCTTCATTAAATCAGATTCTTTCATGTTGAAAGACTTTGGCTTTGTGGTACACATTCCCAAAATAACTTCTGCAAAACTTAATTCTCTCCGGGTGATGGTTAATTTTAAAAAGCCAAAAATCCTGAAAACTGCCAGCATCAACTGTTTTTCTAGTGCTCTGTTTGATTTTGATTATGAAATTGCTGTAGGTGACAGCCTTACTCTCACAAATGAAGAATTTTATCAACTTAGCCGCCAGAAATCTGAGTTGGTCTGTGTTAACGGAAAATGGGTAGAGGTAAATCCCGATGATGTTAAGAAAGTAATCTCTTTCTTTGAGAAAAAGAAGCAGCTTTCTCTCTCTGAAGTAATCTATGCCGGCGCTTCTGGAGAGGTTGAATTTGCGCTGGAAACTAAAAATTTTCCGGAAGAATGGGGTCGGGCTTTTTTGAGTAGCCGCAGTACCAGCCTGGAAAAACAACCAGAAGCATTTTGCGGGCAGCTGCGGAAATACCAACGAGAAGGGTATTCCTGGCTGATCCTATTGAGAAAATTGGGATTTGGCGGCATCTTGGCTGATGACATGGGCTTGGGAAAAACTATTCAGGCTATTTCTTATTTGCTTTATTTGAAGCAGGCTGCAGTGAAAAAACCTTCCTTAATCATCGCGCCAACTTCTGTTATTGGTAACTGGGAACATGAACTGCAAAAATTTTCTCCATCGCTGGCAGTTTACCTCCATCACGGCCTAATGCGAAAAAAATGCAATTTCAATGCTAAAGTTTCTTCAGCAGATGTCGTTATAACCAGTTATGGCACACTAAGAAGAGATAAAACTGAATTTGCCGGAATTTTGTGGGAGGTTGTCATTCTTGACGAAGCCCAGAACATTAAGAACCCTTATACTATTCAGGCAATTTCAATCGGACAACTTTCTGCCCAGCATCGGCTTTGTTTAACTGGAACCCCCATCGAAAACCGGCTTTCTGAACTATGGTCGCTGATGAATTTTTCTAACTCCTGGCTGCTCTCCAGCTGGGAGAACTTCAAGAGAAGTTTTGCTGAGCCCATCGAGCTTAATGCCGATGCGGAAAAGACCATCAGGCTCAGAAAAATACTCGCTCCTTTTATCCTGCGCCGGCTTAAGACGGATAAAAAGATTATCCAGGACCTTCCTGAAAAAACAGAAATTAAAGAATACTGCCCCCTCACCGAAGAGCAAGCTACTCTCTATCAGGCAGTGCTGGACGAATCTTTATCAAAAATAAAAGAATCTGCAGAAAACAGAAGAATGCACATTCTTGCCACTATCATAAAACTTAAGCAGATATGCAATCATCCCACCAATCTTCTTAAGGATACGCAGAGTAAATTTCTGGGGAGGTCCGGGAAACTGGAACGGCTCTGTGAAATGGTAGAAATATTCCTGCAGAACAACGAAAAATGCCTCATCTTTACGCAATTTCGGGAAATGGGTGCCATTTTAAAACAAACTCTGGAAGAATATTTTAGCGAGCCAGTTTTATTTCTGCACGGGCAGACCAGCAGAAAAGAAAGAGAAAAAATGATTGCCATGTTCCAGAACGAGAACAAGCCAAAAATATTTGTTCTCTCATTAAAAGCAGGGGGATTAGGAATAAATCTTACTGCTGCAAACCAAGTCATTCATTTTGACCGCTGGTGGAATCCGGCCGTGGAAAACCAAGCTGCTGATCGAGCTTACCGAATTGGGCAACAGAGAAATGTTTTTATATACAAGTACATCACTTCTGGAACCATAGAAGAAAAAATTGATGAGCTGCTGGAAGCGAAAAGCGCCCTTTCTAATGTGGTCTTAGCCAAAGGCGGGGCAGCTTTAACGGAGCTGGACGATGAAAAGCTAAAAGAAATCTTTTCACTGCGCCGCGACTCGTTTGCCGCAACTCGTTTGAATCAAAAAGATCGTTGAAGAGGTGAAAGAAATGGGATGGTATCATGATTATTACAGTTTTCCAAGAGCAGCGCCGAGGCCTAAAGCTGTTGCTGGCAAAGAGCGGAAAAAGTTTGGAGAGACTTGGTGGGGCAAACAATGGGTAGAGATCCTGTCTGAATTTGAAAGCGACCAGCGGATGTCCCGTGGCCGGGCTTATGCTCGGGCAAACAAAGTCCGACGGTTTAAGATAGATAAAGGAAAAATATCCGCCACTGTAAACGGCTCTTTAGGCGATTATAAAGTAAAAATCAAAATAAAAAAGTATTCCGATAAAGATTGGAATAAAATTGCCCTAAAAATAAGAGATACACCTTTGCTGTTAGGGAAGCTGTTAAACCAGGAAATGCCAGAGGAACTGCATGATATTACCAAGTTTAGGTTTATCCCTTCTTCTTTTTCTTCAGAGTGCAGCTGTCCAGATTATGCCAATCCCTGCAAGCATGTTGCTGCGGTATTTTATACGGTGGCTGACGAGATTGACCACGACCCCATGAACTTATTTTTATTGCAGGGGATGGGTAAAGAAGAACTATTTTCAAGATTGGAGGTAGCCGATGCGAAACAGTCTAAAAGCAAAGAGAAAAAGCTTAAGGAGAAAATAACCTTGAAACCTACCAGCAAGAAAAAAGAAAAAAAGCGGTTAGTAACTAAAGTAACTAAAGTAACTAAAATAACTAAAAAAAGAACAAAAAGGGGCAAGCATGGCTAATTTTTTTAATTTTTCTTCCAAACCAGGAGCACTTATCAGTGTTGTTGCTCCCGAAGCAGGCTTAAGCATCATTAAAAGGCTGGGCAAGCCAAAATTCTGGGTATCCAACCAAGAGTTCAATGAAATTATGGAAAAGATTTACCACCACGCTTCCTCTGCGGCATTGGGGCAGTATTGCCAGCAAAAGTCAAAAAGAGAAGAGAATGTGACCTAAACTCTTCTAGCCCGGCCTGTCTCCTGAATATCTTTATCTAATAGCAAATCTCATTAATTATTGAACATTTGTAAGATTCGCTATAACAGTAAATTTCATGGTGTAATGTTTCATTACTTTTGAGATTTACTATAAACAACATCTTTTGTATTTTAATCCGGAACCACACCAACAAAGATCGTTACGGCCGAGTTTAATGGTCGGGATAAGAAGATTTTTAGGAGTTGAACTTTCCAACTTTTTAGAGATAACAGGAAAAATCTCTTTTTTCATTTCTATGTGCCTTTCTCTAAAAGAATTGATAATTTCTAGCGGGATTGTTTTGGTGATGGATTCGGCCTCCTGTGGCTCAATTAGCTCTTCACTGCGGGTTTTAAGAAAAGTATAATCTAAGACGAAAGAGAATAAAGCCCATTTAAAACTACAATCATCTCCTTTTTCTATAGAAATCCTAGTGGGCGTAGGGAAACTCACTTCTCCTGCTTCCTGCTCAAAGCCCAAGTTACATTTATTACAAGTAAAATTAAGCAAAGCCATTGTTTGTGCACTTAACCATTTTGTACTTTCTTTATTCCCTCCGCCAGCACGCATCTTATCTCCTCATAAGAAATATCCTCCGGTAGCTTTTCCTTCAGCTCTTTTAATCTGGCTTCCGGCAACTCGTTTCTGAGCTCTAAAATCTGCTGCATCTTTTCTTTCTCTACTATCTCTCCTGCGCTCAATTGCCCCAACTTCACTAAATCAGTTAAATGCTTCCAGATGGTGCTTTCCGCTAAATTTCTAATCCGGGAAGTTTTAGGGATATCTTTTGTTTCCAAGAATACTCTTAACGTTTCCCGGGTGGAATCATTAAGAACTACGGGCTTAAAATTTCTCTTTAGCTCCAAAGGAAGATTTATCTTATTGCTTAGAATTAATTTTCCCTCTTCACTTAATTCCAAGAGAGGCAAAGGATAAGGATTACCGGTTACCTGAACAACAGTTATCATTTTCTGTTCAATTAATTGTTTGATGAAATTCTCAATCGTATCAATAGAATAGTAAAACAATGCACCGAAAAAATTGGAATTGTATAATTTCCTATTTTGCAGAAGCTTGTTTTTAGAGCCTTTCAGCACTAGAGCTAATGTTCCGATACCTAACTGCCGGTGATGCTCTTTAACTGCGTTTAGGATTATGGTGGAAAGCGGTTCTGGAAGAGGGTCAAAACGAGCCATTTTGTTCTTTGACTCTTTAACTACCAGAGCTATTTAATTATTTCTACCCTCCCGTGCGTCAATGTTGCCACATAAAGGGTTAGGCTGGTTAAGTTTCTTAGTCAAGTAGCCACTGGACACCCTTCCCAAGAGCTTCCAAAAAGCCTAATGAGCGGAAAAACTGCCTTTTTAAGCCCTAATGCTGCAAAATTGCCCTAGCCACAACCCACTGGACAGCTGCGGGTGGAAAATAAAAAGGAGCTCTGTTTTAGGGATTATTGCAACTAAATGAAAATTGTAAGATTGTAGTCAAACAATTACAGTTAAACAATCGCAATTAAACAATTGCAGTTGAAGTTAGTTGCCCTCGCCATCTGCATAATTGCAGCTGGTCTGAAATAAAAACCGAAAGGAAAAGAGGTGTATAGAATGCAAACAACACCAATAGCGCAAAGCGCACAAATGCAGGGAGCTCCAGCAGGAAACCTTCCTGAAAAGAAGTTTAGAGCAGGAGCTGTTTCTGCCACGGTTTGGCTCAATAAGGGCCAAAAAGTCAATGGGGAAGAGTCTGAGTATAGAACTATCTCTATTGAAAGGAGTTATACAAACAAGGAGGGCAAGTGGCAGAATACTAATACCATGCGCATTAATGACTTGCCTAAAGCAAAAGTGGTTTTAGAGAAAGCCTATGAGTATCTGGTTTTCAATGAGCAAAATCTATTTAAGGGAGGTAATTAAAATGACTAAGCAAGAGACTAAGCAGGAATTAGAAACTTTAAAAAAGGAAAGTGCTCCAAAGCAATTGAAAATGGAAAAATTGACTATACAGGACTTGCCGGGTGTAGGAGCGGCAACAGCGGAAAAGCTGGAAGGGGCGGGCTATAAGGATTTGCTGGCTATTGCTGTATCCACCATAGGCGAAATAGTAGAGATTACTGGAGTTTCAGAGTTAGTAGCCAGAAAAATGATCAATGCTGCCCGCGAGAGCATGAAAATGGGCTTTGAAACGGGAATGGACGTGCTGCACAAAAGGGAAAGCGTCGCTAAAGTTTCCACCGGCTCAGTAAATTTTGATGCCCTGATGGGCGGGGGCTTTGAAACAGGCTCTATTACTGAATGTTTCGGTGAATTTGGCTCAGGAAAAACACAGATTGGACACTTAATTGCTGTCAACCAGCTCAAAACTGATCCTAACGCAACAGTAGTTTACATTGACACTGAGAATACTTTCCGTCCGGAGAGGATTATTCAGTTTGCGCAGGGAGCAGGTTTGGACGCCAATGAGGTTCTTAACAGCATTATGGTTGCCCGAGCTTATAATTCGGATCACCAGATGCTTTTGACCGAAAAAATAGAAAGCCTGATCACTGAGCAGAAGAAGAACGTCCGCCTGGTGGTTGTTGATTCGTTAACGGCTCATTTCCGTGCCGAATTCATTGGCCGGGGAACTTTAGCGGAAAGGCAGCAGAAGTTAAACAGGCACATGCACACTTTAGCCAGGATTGCCGGAGCTTACAATATTTGTGTTTATGTAACCAACCAGGTCATGGCTAAGCCGGATATGTTTTTTGGTGATCCGACCACTTCCATCGGCGGGCATATTGTTGCCCATGCCTCTACTTACAGAGTTTACCTAAGGAAAGGAAAGAAAGGGACCAGGGTTGCCAAGCTCATTGACGCACCGGCTCTTCCTGACGGCGAAGCTGTGTTTGAAGTTACCGAAGGTGGACTAAGGGATGTTGCTTAGTTCTGGAAGAGTTTTTGTTTTTTCTTTTTTTTGCACTTTTTTGATAGAATTTCTTTTACTGTGATAGAATTTCTTTTATTTTAAAATTTATTTTTCCCGGCAAAACATTTATATAAAATATCGTTCTTTATAGCTTGAAGTCATGAATAATAAGTCCAATGCAACCATCTAATTCTTGTGTAGAGATGAGAATAAATAGAAGTAAAACTACAAGAAAAATTAAAAATTTTTCAGCCGTAAATAAAGCTTTTCATACTTTATTTACGAAAATAAAAACTAGTCTAAAAATGAGTTTAATAAGTCTAAATAGTTTAAATAGTCTAAATAGTTTAAATAGTTTAAATAGTCTAAATAGTCTAAATAGTCTAAATAGTCTAAATAGTTTAAATAGTTTAAATATAAGAGGAGGTATAAACTAAATGGATGAGCAACCACCAGTTAAAGTAGGAGAAATCTACGATGTGAATATAACTGCCGTTGGTGGAAAGGGAGACGGCATAGCTAAAGTTAAGGGGTTTGTTTTGTTTGTGCCCAATGCCAAAAAAGGAGATTATGTAAAAGTTAGAGTAACAAGAGTTCTGGCAAAAGTAGGATTTGCTGAAGTTGTTAGCGGCTCAGAAAAGCCGGTAAGGGAGCCTAAGTTTGCTACTGTCCGCAAGGAAGAGCTGGAAAAAGAAGATGAGCAGCCGCAGGAAGAGTATGAAGATACGGAAGATTTTGGGGAGAACTAAGGCTTTTTTTGTAAATTATTTTTAGGCACCATGGTTACAAAAAGACTTTTTATCGGCATACCTCTTTCCATTGAGATTAAAGAGAATATTAAATTTTTGATTGAGGAATTGAAGCAGACTGCTGCCGATTTGAAATTGGTTTCTGTGGAAAATTTACATTTTACGCTCAAGTTTTTAGGAGATGTTGAAGAAGGCAAGATAGCGGAGATAAAAGAAAAAGTAAAAAAGGCAGCTGGAAGCTGTGCAAAGTTTCCTGTTAAAATAAAGGGTGTAGGGGTCTTTCCGGATATAAACCGCATTAATGTCCTTTGGCTGGGCACAGGCAATTCCCTGATGCTTCCTTTGATGAAGAGAATAAATAAGCAGTTAAATTACATAAGAAAAGAAGAGCATGGAGAGCAGTCCCATTTAACCCTTGCCCGGGTAAAGTCAGGTAAAAATAAAGACAAATTGCAGGATTTTGTCAGGAAGTTTGCCCACGAGGAGTTTGGCGAAATGATTGTGGATAAAGTTGTTTTATGTGAAAGCGAGCTGACCAAGGAAGGACCAGTTTATAAAGTAGTGAAAGAGTTTGGGCTGGGGTGAAACTTTTCCTCTTTTTTAGGAAAATTTTATTAAAAAGTTTCCTCTTTTTTAGGAAATAATTTAAAAATTTTTGGTTTATAGATACTTTATTCTTTTTGCATTTTGCTACTTGCAAGTTACGCTTAAATTTAGAAATGTTTATATAATTCCACTTAATAGGAATGATCATTCCTGAAAATTGGAAGATGCTCACCAAAGAATATACTTTACTTGAACCCTTCGCAAAAGAAGCGTGGAAGAAATTTACATTTAAAGAGGTTAAAAAACTCTCTCGTAATAAGTCGGATAACTATGTCCATACATCCCTTAAGCGCTTTGTTACCTCTGGGATTCTTCAAGAGCAAAAAGTTGGTAACAATCTTACTTATTCTTTAATCAAAAATATATCATCATTAAACACCATCGGTTTTGTTGTAGAATACCATGCAAATAGAGCCAAACACCTTCCTCACAAAAACATTCAAAAAATTATCAACAAACTAAAAATTGCTTTCTATGTCTTTATTGTTACCGGAAGCTATGCCAAAGCTAAGCAAAAAGAAACCTCTGATTTAGATGTGGTTATCATTTGCGATAGTAAACAAGAACCTAATGCTATTGTATCTCAAATAAAACTAGAGTCTGAGCTAATGATTCCAGAAGTTCATCCTTACGTATTTACGCAAGAACAATTTTATCAAATGCTCACAACTAAAGAAGAAAACTATGGGAAAGAAATTGCACGAAATAATTTAATAATAACTGGGGGAAAAGCATATTATTTAATATTAATAGAGGCGATCGAACATGGATTCAATGGCTAAAATCTACTTGCAAAGAGCGCTTAATGAAATCAGCGCTGCAAAATTATTATTCGCTATTTCCAACGACCAAAAGAAGAAACAAGAGTTCCAAATAGAGGAAGAAACAACATTCTTCAGCTCAGTAATCTCACATTCTTACTACGGGATATTTTATGGGGCAAAAGCGATTCTCCTTACAAAAAATATCGAAACAGAAATGCCTGATGTTCATAAGAAAACTTATGCAGCATTTGAAGAAAATTTTGTAAAAACAGGAATTCTTGATATAGAATTACTTAAGATTTATCAAAATATGATAGTCCGAGCGGATGAACTTCTCCAAATCTTTAAAGATGAGAAATGGAAGCGAGGGCATTTCACTTATCAAACTATTCCTCAGGCGAACAAAGAACCGGCAGAGTAGTCAATACAGAACGCAATGACTTTCATCAAAAACATTAAACTCGTACTAGAAAAATAGCGCCCCCACCCTAACGACGACAAACAGTAAGAGGTGCCAGTTGAGGTCTTCATTATAAATTATCCCTTTAATATTTTTGCCAAACAATACTAAAAATAGTTTTTCCTTAGCAAAAAGCTGGAATTTTATCATTCTACAATCACCGACTTTTCCAGGTCATAATATCTGCGGGGAAAGGAGCTAGCCCAAGGCTCAACATAGGGCTGATAGTTATTCAAAGCTTTATTTGCTTCTAAAACACAACGGGTAACATCAGCAAATGAGGCTTTGCTGGTACAAGCGTGGGGAATAAAGATGGAGAAACCTTCCCAATCGCGAATATCAACAATTTGATGGGCATATTTTCTCCAATCTTCCGTAGCGGGCAGATAGGCCAAAGCAAAAATAACTGTCTGGTCAAGATAACCATTTGCCATAAGCTCTTTATATCCTTCTTCATCAGCTTTCATATCTGCAACGTCCTGCTCGCAACGGCCCCAAATCCCAGAAGTAAAGGTATAAATGCCGCTGTTCTTTAATCGTTTGAGCAATTCAAACCGTTGCGGTTTTTTCCATAGCTTTTCAACTACTCTATTGTCTTTAATGAATCTGGGATTAAAAGGAACATAAAGTGCAGTACAGCGCGAATCCCCCGGAGCATCATTCCATCTTAAAATTTCATCAACTATTTTATCATCCAGTTCTTCAAATTCAACACCACCATTATCATGCCAGTAAAAGTTATACTGTTTGAGGAGTTTAATAGCTTCAAAAAAGAATTCCCTGCCATTGTTTTTTTTACATCCTTTTGAGCAGCCTAATAAACTATCGTCTTGTAATATTAGTTCTTCATAACCATGCTCTTTGAATAATTTTAATTGCTCTTCAACTTGTTCTAAGGAAAAATGACGATAACCATCCAGAATAGTGCCCTGCCTGCAAAAATCACATTTATTATGGCAGCCAAAGGAAAGCATATAATCGCTCCATTTTCTTCCGTTAGTGGAATAAGAATGTTTAGGAGTTGATGAATAATCAACATGCTCCAATAGTTTTGGATTTAAAGGGGGTAATATATTCAAATTGGTAGGTTGAGGAAGATCTTGTTCAATAACAATTCCATCTTTAAAGTAAGCTAAACCTTTTTGTGGACACTCGCCTTTCAGTAAAGCTTCTAAGGTTACTTCTCCATATCCTCTAACCACCAAATCAATGCTTCCTTCACCGTCATGCAAAACTGCTGCAGGCAAGTCAGTAGCATGCTGTCCTCCTGCAATTATCTTTTTGTTGGGAAAAGCTCTTCTCAAGCTCCGAGCAAGATTGATTGCACTTCTATGGTCGCAGGTGTAAACTATGCTGATTCCAATTAAATCAGGATTAAAATCTTTGACCTTTTCAACTACATCAACATTATCAAGGCCGGTTCTGACTAAAGTTCTTCTGATATTGCCTTTTTGATCAACAATAGGATGTTTGGTCATGAAGTCGTCAATAGAAAGATTTTCAAAATCTCTCATTTTGGTTCTGAGGGATTCTAAATGATCGTAGGGCTTGCTATGTTCAAGAAAGGATACGTTAGGAATAAAAGACATATTATTCCAACCTTCGTTAACACTGTCAATAATCTGAACTTCATACCCTCTGGATTGAAGATAGCTTCCCAGTTGCCAGATGCCTAAAGGTTGGGCAGCCCTAATAAGACCATAAACGGAGCAGCTGTAATGGTGCGGTTTGATTAAGCTTATTCTTTTTTTTTATTCATTTTTTTCTCGGCATTCCTCAAATACTTTTTTAAGATGAGGATGTTTTCTTACAAATAAATCCAGACTTCTTCGATAAAAGTCACTTTGGTAGTATTTCTTTTCCATTTCGTTCCTTAAAGCTCCAATCTCTTCAGGTTTCAAAGAAGAATGAGAATAAACGAGATGTTCGCAATCAAACATAGGCCAGTTTTCTTCTCTTGGCCATTCAGGATTATCAACTTTCAGTTGCTTATACCAAGGGCTTCCGGAAGTGGGGGTGGCAACAGAAATTCTGATTCTGGGGATGAACAATTGTTCACCAATCAGTCTGGCAAAATTTTCGTTTATCGTATCTTTGGTATCCTGCGGATAGCCTACCTGATAAAAACAGGTAGTGAGAATTCCTAGTTCATAATCCTGCTCCAAAATAGCTTTTAATTTTGAAAAATTTACCTCTCGTCTCATAAATCTTAAAACTTCTTCATTTAAAGATTCTATTCCAAAGCCAATTTTCCTTACTCCTGCTCCGTATAGCAAATTAATTATACGAGAAGTTGTTCTTTCCACATTTCCAAAAACTTCAAAAGAAAGTCTTGTATCGGAATTAGAATTGACATTTCTCATTTTTTGATAAAATTCTTCAGCGAATCTTTCATTTTGGGCAAAGTTAAGGTCATCAACAATAATTAAATTCACCCCCCTCCGTCTTAGCTCTTCAATTTCTCTGATTCCCATTTCCATATTTCCTTTGCTGACTGAATTACCATAAACTGAAGTGCTGGAGCAATAATAGCATCTATTTGCACAGCCTCTGTTAATAGATATATGTGCTACTCCTGTTTGATCTGAAGGCGCAGGATAATTTAAGCAAGTATCTTTTTGACGCAGATAGAATTGATTTCTGATAGGTAAATAATAAGGCAAATTGCCTCTTTCTTTTTCTCTGTTATTTTCTCTGTTAAAATGAAGTTTTCCATTTTCTTTATACGCCAGATTTGCTATTTTTGGTTTTTGTTCATAATTATCTAAGCTCTGTAGCAGCTTTGGCAGGGTTCTTTCCGCTTCT
The DNA here is from genome assembly GCA_040751885.1 of Nanobdellota archaeon. GTDB lineage: Archaea > Nanobdellota > Nanobdellia > Woesearchaeales > GW2011-AR9 > JBFMFP01. The sequence continues at coordinate 31,237 of JBFMFP010000003.1, read as the reverse complement.
CCGGCAATAACAAAATCAACTTCTTCTTTCAGAGCTATTTCCGGGCAGGCTGAGGGATGATAGCCACCAAACAAAGTTGTTGCTTTTTGTTCTTTTAAGGCTCTTGCAACTGTTAAAGAGCTGTTTCTGGAGTTGTCAAAAACCGAAAAACCGGCTACATGCGGTTGGTATCTTTTAATCGCTTCTAAAAATTCTTCTCTTCCTGAAAACATCATATTATCAAATAATTTAACTTCCCAGCCTTCGGCTTGAGCAGCGGCAAGAGCGTACTCCAAACCGAGGGGCTCCGTAGAGTAGAGAGATTTATCTACATCTTCCGGGGTTTCGTTGATGATTATTCCTGCGAATTTTTTTGCCATGCTATTACCTTTTACTATATCACTTTTACTATATCACTTTTACTACATTAATCACTTGATAATAACAACATTACCTCAAAGCAAGTATATAAATTTATTTATCAAATTTCTTTACAATTGTATTAACAGTACTGTAAAAATTAAACAATAAACAAAAAAAATAACCAAAGATTTAAATATAATCTTAACTATTGGAAGAGAATGGCTCAAAAAATAGCAAAAATAGATTTAATTGGTCGAAAAATACTCTACGAGCTGGATAAGAATGCTCGCGTTCCCACTAGTGAAATAGCTAAAAAACTCAGAAAATCCAAGCAATTTATAGATTACAGAATAAAGAAACTTACTGAAGAAAAGATTATTCTTGGATATAATACAATTGTAGACATTAGCACGTTGGGGTACTGTGCTTTCAGGATAAATCTAAAATTAAAGAGCATAACTGAAGAAGAAAGAGGAAATATGATTAAACAAATGGTTGCAGATATGGAACCCTGGTGGTATGGTCATGCTGAAGGGGTATGGAATGTCTGTTATGCCATTGCTCTCAGAAGTGTTGATGATTTCAATAAATATTGGGAGAAAATTTTGAAAAGGCACGGGCATTTGTTTAAAGATTATTCTGTTATTTATTATAGAAATTTAATTTGGTATCCTTCTAAATTTTTAATTGATGATACTAAAAATGAAATGCAGTATAGCCTGCTTTCCCGCGGACCGGTAAAAATTGACGACACTGATAAAAAAATACTCAAAGCCATAAGCAAAAATGCCAGATTCAGCTATCTTGACTTGGAAAAAAAATTAAATATTTCAAGAGGAATGGTAAAAAGAAGAATTGAGGCTCTTGAGAAGAGAAAAGTCATAGTGGGGTATAAAATTTGGTTTAATGAAAAGAAATTAGGGTATAGATTTTATAAAACCTATTTGAAGTTCACGAGATGGGACGAATATAATAAGCTGTATGAATATTGTAAAAAGAACCCTTATATGATCACAGTGAATAAAACCATAGGGGGAGCAGACTTTGAAATTGAATTAAAAGCGAAAGGTTTAGAACACTTTGAAGCCGTTATGGAAGATTTATTAAAGACTTTTCCCGGAATGATCGAATCTTATGAATTTGTGGCCTTTAAGACGGAAGATAAAATGGTTTTTCTGCCTGATGATTTTTGAGTGACTATTGCTATACAACAATTTTCAACCAACCACTAAATTTAAATATAAGTTCATCTTTTTGCTCCATATGGTTCAATTAAGTGAACTCATGGATAGCTCTCTGTCTGTATTGATATTCTTAGCTGATAATCCGCAGAAATATACCTATACGCAGTTAAGGGAAAAAACCGAACTGGCTAAAGCTACTTTAAGCAAGTTTTTATCTAAACTGCAAAAAAATAATTTAATCACTTTAACAAAAATAGGGAGAAACAAACTTTACCAGATCAACATAGATAATTATTTGGTCAGGCGGTTAAAAATTCTGAACAGTTTAGCTAAATTAAGCTTTTTAACAAGTCTTTCCAGGAAACACAACTGTGAATTCTATTTGTTTGGCAGCGCTGCCAGAGGAGGGGATAATACGGAAAGTGATTATGATCTTTTGGTTTTAGGGAAAATAAACAAAGAAGAAATTATTGCTGATATTGATAAATTGGCCAAAAAATTAAAGAAGGAAATCAGACTGCAATTATTTACCGCCAGCGAATGGGCTTTAATGGGAAGTAAAGACCCAGCTTTTTATGAACGGGTGGAGAAAGATAAAATATTGATAAAATGAAGAAATTTAACGAAGAGATGTTAACGAAGAGATGAAAAGTTTAATTACTATAACTTGATTTAATAATAAAAAGTATGTTATTAAATGATGAATAAGTATAAAATCAGATAAGTAAATATAAAATCAGATAAATAAGTACAAAATCAGATAAATAAGTATTAAAGAGGTGCTTAAAATGTCTTACATTGCCTGGTTTAAAGATATAAATAAAGATTCCGTAGATATTGCTGGCGGCAAGGGCGCTAATTTAGGAGAAATGTTCAACATGGGCCTTCCTGTCCCGCCGGGCTTTGCAGTTACCGCGCAGGCCTATCGGGAATATCTGGAAAGAACAAAAATAAAAGGAAAAATTGAGCAGCTTCTTGAGGGGCTGGATGTTGAAGATACAGCCAAATTGCAGAAGGTTGCTGAGCAGATACAACAGTTAATCATTTCTACTCCTATGCCTGAAGAGATAGCTGAAGAAATAAAAGAAAGCTATGAATTGCTGGGAGCAGGAAAAGGGGCCCAGGAGTTAGTAAAGGGAAAAGACGTTTTTGTTGCCGTAAGAAGTTCAGCAACGGCAGAAGACATGCCAGAGGCGTCATTTGCCGGGCAGCAGGCCACTTTTCTTAACATCAAGGGAAAACAAAATGTAGTTTTAGCTGTTCTTTCCTGCTGGGCATCTTTGTTCACGGCCAGAGCTATTTATTATCGGGAAAAAAATAAGTTTTTACACCTGAAGGTTCTTATTTCTGCAATTGTGCAGAGGATGGTTAATTCTGACGCTTCCGGAATAATGTTTACAGTTAATCCCTCTACAAACAATGCTGAGGAGATTGTAATTGAAGCTATTTATGGGCTAGGAGAAATGGTCGTTTCCGGAGAAGTTAACCCTGATTTTTATCTTCTGGACAAGAAAACTCATGAGATTAAGAAAATTGAAGTGAAAAAGCAGGAAGTTGCTCTGTTCAGAAATAAAAAGGGTGAAAATGAAAAAAGAGAAATCCCGGGAAATCTGCAGATGAGACAGGTAATTCCTGAAACGCAGATTAAGGAATTGGCCCGGCTGGGGAAGAAAATTGAGGATCATTACGGCCATCCGCAGGATATTGAATGGGCGATTGAAAAAAACCAGCTCTTTATCGTTCAGTCAAGGGCAGTGACAACTTTTAAGCCCTCTGCGGAAGGGCGGGCAGCTATTGCTGAAGAAGCCGGCAAGATTCTGCTTAAAGGAGAAACGGCATCGCCCGGAGTTTATTCAGGTGCTGTTAGGCTCATTAAAAATGCTTCTGAGCTTGGTAAAGTGCAGAAAGGAGATGTTTTGGTGACAGCCATGACTACGCCGGACATGGTCCCGGCAATGCAGAAGGCAGGTGCTATTGTTACAGATGAAGGGGGAATGACCTGTCATGCTGCTATTGTCTCCAGGGAGATGGGAATACCCTGCATAGTCGGAACGGAAACTGCAACTGCTACGCTGAAAGAAGGGGAAATAGTCACTGTGCATGCTTCCCGGGGGGTTGTTTACGAAGGCAGAATAAAAGCCGGAACTGAAGCAGGAGTTGGTGCAAAAGAGGAAGCTGCTTCATCCCCTCCCGCAGGTAAAGCGGCTGCTTGTCCTGAGGAAGCTACAGCGACTGAGGTTAAAGTTATTATGGACATACCGGAGCTGGCTGAAAAAGCCGCGGCTACGGGAGCTGAGGGCATCGGCTTAGTCAGGCTGGAAATAATGATTGCCAACGGCGGGATACATCCGGCAGAGTACATCCGCAAGGGTAAGAAACAGGACTATGTTAATTTGCTCAAAAAGGGTATCAGAAAAATGGCTCAGGCCTTTGCCGGGAAGCCGGTCTGGGTGAGATGCTCGGACATGAGGACGGATGAATACAGGAATTTGCAGGGTGGTGCCCAAGAGCCCAAAGAGACTGATCCGATGATTGGCTGGCATGCTATCAGAAGGTTGTTAGACGAGCCGGAAATTCTAAGAGCGGAATTTCAGGCAATTAAAGAGCTGCATGATGAGGGCCTTAATAATGTGGGAGTAATGCTGCCTTTTGTAATTCGGGCAGATGAAGTTGTCAAAGCCAAAAAAATTATGCGCGACATTGGTCTGGAAGCGGTAAAAGAGATTGATTTTGGTGTAATGGTAGAAACTCCGGCAGCCTGCTGGATAATTGAAGATTTGTGCATGGAAGGGATTAGTTTTATTTCCTTTGGCACTAACGATCTGACCCAGCTTACTTTAGGAGTAGACAGGAATAACGAAAGAATATCCAAATTATTTGATGAAATGCATCCGGCAGTTTTAGGCGAAATAGCCAAAGTGATTAAAACGTGTAAAAAATATAATGTTGTCACTTCCATCTGCGGGCAGGCCGGCAGCAGGCCAAAGATGGCTGAGTTTTTGGTATATAACGGCATAGATTCAATTTCAGCCAACCCTGATGCAGTGCAGGAAATCAAACAGGTAGTGGCAAAGACAGAGAGAAAATTAATGCTGGAAGCAGAAAGGGAAGAGTTGAAAAAGAGATAAAAGTGAGGATATTTGGGTTGTTTATTTCCTCCCAAATACCTGAGAACTCTATAGCATGGGATTTCGATTCCTATAGATAATTCTGATAGTTAGAGCACATTTTAGTACATCCTAACTGACGACAAATAATTAGGAAATTTTGCTCTAATCAAGGGAATTATCTATAAAACAATAATTTTTTCTATTTTAAAACAACTCCAATTGTGTTCTATAAACATCAGATAGGTACATTATGAACGGCTTAATGTCACCTTCTTTTGATTGTCTTAAAGCGCTGTAGTATCTGTGTTTTTCATCATTAAAAATTATTACTGGAAAAAAGCCATGTTTTATTAGTACAAAATTGAGCAAAAGCCGAGAAACTCTGCCATTGCCATCTTCAAATGGATGGATATAGACAAATTGATTATGGAAGATACTTGCTAAAACAATGGGGTGAAGTTTCTTTTCATTGTCCTTATACCATTTGACAAGACTGCTAAGTCGTTCTTCAACAAATTTAGCCGGGGTAGTATTATCAATAAGCGTGCCGCCTGCATCTATGATGCAGTTTTCTTCCTGTTTATATTGTCCAGCGCTTTCATCAATACCTTGCTGAGTAATAAAATGTAGGTTTTGTATAAACTCTAATGTCAATTCGTTTGTCGTATCAAAAATGTTTTCTACTGCTTTTTTTGAATTTTCTGTTTCCAGAATCCATTTTTTTTCTTTTTTTATTCCTTCCCATCCCTTGGTTAATCCTGTTTTAACTTCATCAAAAGTCAATATGTTCCCTTCGATTTTATCAGTATTATAAACATATTTTATTTTCCATTCATTTATTTTTTTTGTTATTTCAAACGGGTTTATAACGCGCTTGAGTTTTTCTTTAGTGAGAACATCCAAGAACGCAGTTTCTGCTAAAATTACATTTTTCAACTTATTGAGAATAAAATCTTTGCCTTCAAAATAGTACTGCAAGTTTAGCCTTGCCAATTCCTGTTGTTTTTCATCGGTAAGATGAGCTTGCTTTCCGGTAAATATGGAATACGCTTTAATGATTTGATGCTTGAATTCTTCGTCATCAAATTTCAGCTCAATGTTGAAAAATTCTAATAGCTTTTTAACTGGTTCCTCCCAAGAACGGATGAAATAAACACCAGCACGGCCGTCTTTCGTGGTGTGAATGATCCTCGTTTTTCTAGCTATGTCTTTTATTTTCTTGAGGTTATGCTGCGGAAGATCAGAGGCTTTAAGTATGGGATTAACGCTGAACTTTTCTAAAATTCGTTTGGTATGATTGCTAAAAAGTACCTCAGTATTTGCGCCAAATAAGCTTAAGAAGAATTTTATGGTTTTTACCCGCTCATCATCTTCATTTAAGATAAATGTTCCGCGCTCTTCTTTTATTAAGAGCTGCTGCTCTTGCAGTTTTCGTACATAGGGATAAACGCCTTCCCTGTACTTAAGGTTTAGGGCTGCCGCTAACTCATCGGGCGAAAATACGTTCTTATTAGTTTTGCATATTTTTATTAACAGTTGTATTTCTTTATTCATTTTTAATTGTTGTTTGTATTCATTATTTATAAACTTTTCTATTTTAGAAGTATAAACTAATACTTTTTTAATTACGTTTGTCGTGATTTTAATACTTTCACCCCAGTATCACTAATCTTTACCTTTGCGCTCATTAAATTGCTCAGTATTGACTTCCGTTTGGGGGAATGATGCGAAAAGTTATGCCCTGCTGACTCTGGTTCACAATTTGTCTTTAACCGGTATCCTCATAAACTTCTTACACTCAAAGCAGGAGATAACTACCCTGCCCTTCCTCGTCCTGATTCTGGAATTTACTCCCGGCATTAAAAAGCTGCGGCAGTGCTTGCAGAATTTTCTTTTTAGATGAATGGGGATTTTTACTTTTACTTTCATGGCAATTTTTCTTGCTAAAGCTACATAACGGTTAGATAAGGCTCTGTTTTCAGAAAAAGTATCCTCTGCCTGCTGAAATAATATTTTAATCCTTTCTCTGGCTATTCCGGCTATTTCTTTTTGTTTTTTTGGGAGCATTAATTTAGGCATTACTAAAATAAAAAAAGAAGAATACTTAAATTTATTGCCCGGCAACGATCAGGCTGCTGGTCAGTTTTACATCTCCCCTGGCTCTAAGCTTATCTACCACAAAGGAATAGAGCTCTTCAGAATTAGCCACTTCCACCTCAGCAATAAGATCCCATTCGCCGAAGATGAAATGTACATCTTTAACTTGCGGGTAGTCCTTCAAATCATCAATAACGCCTTTACTAAATCCTTCATTCAGGGAAATAAGTATAAATGATTTCATAATACACCACCGCAGTTTCCATAGGGGCTTATGTATATAAAATAGCCCTATTTATTGTATATGTTTGTCTGTTTATTCAAAGAGAATTTAAAAGCTGTTTATTCGGCACAGTCCAAAAAGTGAGTGATGGCAAGGCCAAGAATGTCCGACCAAAAGGGCAATATACTGGGGATTAAGGTCCGAAAACAATAAAGATAAACGACGATTATACTTCTCAAAAAACATCGGGTTTTCGGTTGGTCTGACTCCAGCAATCACTCACGAAACGGACTGTGCCGTTTACAGTAGTTGGCAAAGTTGACGGTGCCATCAACTAAATTTTAGGGTTCAGGACATAAAGATTTAAATACTTGTGGTTTCTAAAGTTTATAATGTCAGAAAAGTAAATTTCGTAAGAAATGGGGGTAAATTAATATGACAGAAGAAAATGAGATTTTAAAGAAACTCGTAGTTGAAGAAAAGGACATAACTAAAGAAATGGAAAAACTAGTCGGAGAGGCGTCTAAACATTTCAGGATTGAGAAACCTTCAGGTAAGATAATCTTCCAGAACTTTGGCACATTAAATGATAAGCAGAGGATAGCAATAGTTTTATTGGGTAAGTATTTTGCTAATAGGCTTAGTATGATAGAAAACCCTTCACTAAGCATATCTGAAATAGCTAAGGAAATTGGTAGACCGATGACTACTCTTTCCGGAAACATGAAGGAACTGGTAAACAAGGGATATGTCGAATATCTTCCAGGAAAGAAATACAGAGTAGCTTACCACAGAATAAAAGAAATATTTGACGATGTCTTGGGAACTAAACAAAAGAAATGAGGTAACAATATGGACGAGGAAACCAAACGAATTCTTGATGACTATGAAAAGCGAATAAGGGTGTTGGAAGGCATACCTAAATCAGATGTGAAAAGTGGGAAGAAACAGATTTCCATAAAAGAGTTTCTTCTTTCTAAAAAACCTAAAGATGATGTTCAAAGAACATTGGTAGTCTGCTACTACCTTGAAAAGTATAAAGGCATGAATATTTACAACGCCAAAGATGTTGAGGATGGGTTTAGGGATGCAAAAGAGAAAGTACCAGATAATGTAAATTACAAAGTAATTCAGAATATAAAAAGCGGTTACATGATGGAAGCTAAAGAAAAGAAAGATAAGTTTAAGGCATGGACTTTAACCAGCACAGGAGAAAGGTTTGTTAAAAATGACCTCAAAAAAGAAAAGTGAATCCAAAGTAGAGATTCCTCCAGAAATGTCTGGATTGATACAGAAACATCACAATACGCTTATTGTAGGCGATTCTCTTACTGATTTAGATGTCATTTTAGTTTCTATTTATTTGATAGAAAATGCAAAGCAGGAAGCCGGTGCCAATTATAATGAGGTTAAAGATTTGTTTGTATCTTTTGGCAAAAAAGATGATAATTTCAAAGTGAATGTATATCAAGCCAAAAAGAAGTCTATTCTAAAAGAAAAAGACAAAAACCTCTATTTCTTAAGTGGTGGTTTGAAAAAGATAAGAAATATTTTGGGTCAAGTTGGCAAGTCGCCAGTTTATGTAATAAAATCTGGTGAAAATTTTACTGCTATAAAATTATTTGAAGAATTTTTAACTTCTCAGTTTAACGGTGAAGAAATATTGCTGTGCGATTCTCATGTCTCACATTCTACACTGTTTCCCTTTTCTGTATTGAAGGGAAAAATAAAATCGTTGAAGCTATTGACTACAAACATTTATGATTCAGATAAATTTGAAGACTACAAGAAAAAACTGAGTAAGGAGCTTGGAATACAGATAGAGGTAAAAATCAATCAAAAGATTCATGACCGCTTTATCATTGAAGGTAATAAATGTTGGTCAATTGGAAGTAGTATTAAAGATTTAGGCAATAAGGACGCCACAATACGAGAAATTAGCGAGGTAGCATCTTCAATGAAAGATTTATTTTCTGAAAGATGGAAAGAGGCTAAATAAACTTACTCTATAGTTTAGGAACTAAACTCGAATAATCAATGCAACCCCTCCTTTTATCCCATTTTGCTATTTGCATAAATTTATTTGTTTTTGTTCCAAATTTCAATAAGTCTTCTCTTCTCAAAACATTAAACAAATGTGATAATCTACCCAATCCTTTCGATGACACCAAGAAAGATTCTATCGGATCGATTAACTGAGTATAACCCCATAGCTGACCTAAATCTTTAAGTGTCAACTCTTTGTCTTTTACTTCAACAAACACAAGTTTAAAGTCATCGCCTCTCTTCAAAATACCTATAACATCGATTTTAACTTGTAGACCTACTGCTTCTTTACATTCGATTCTCTTACTTTTCAAAACGATGTCTAAATTTCTTCTTGATGTTTCAAAAGTAGTTTCTACTGTATAACCTCTATATTTGTCAATTAAATAATTCTGTAGCCATTCTTTAATTTCTGGATATAATCTTTCTTCTTCTTTACTCATGGTAACCTAACTCCTTTGCTATATCTTTCCAGCTGTCAAAATGCCTTCCTCTTATCTTTGGATGTATTGATGGGTGATTTTCATCCGGATGTTTTTGTTTTCTTTTCTCGATTTCTTTTGTTTCCCAATAATATCTGTGATGAACTTCTGAAATTGGTTTACCTTTGTATTTTTTGGATTTGGAAGCATACTTTTTCCAATTTTTTCTGTTAAGATCAGCAAATCTCTTTAATAATCTATTTTTATGTTCTATGTTAAACCCAATTTTCTCAAACTCTTCTGCCCAAACTTTAATTTGATGCTCTTTGTAATTTCTCATACCTCTATTATAGAATTTTAGAGTTGGATCCACTATATTCGGATGTGCAAATCTAATTGTATGGACCGGAACATCTAGCCCTTTTAATAAATTGGCTATATCTATGCATAACTCCCAGTTTGTCATTATTTCAACATAAACCCTATATTCAAAATCCTTCCAAGCAACATTACTTTTCCTTATATGAGCCGTTACGTCAGCAAGTCCGCGTAAAAATTCCTTTTTGATGTCAGTTTGGGCAGTGGATATCTCTTCAGGTATTCTAAAGTCTCTCCAGCTGGTTTTATTTTTGAGATACGCATTGATTGTCCTGATTAGATAATCTCCATTTGGTTTAGAGAAAGTTATATGGGCAACATTAGGTTTTGAAGTATCCCAACTCATGTCTGCACCAACTAACGGCCTTAATCTGCCAACAATGTCCAGCAGACTTGCTTTTATTGATTGTTGGGTATCCTCACCTTCGACTACTAAATTTTTGTGGGGAATATCTATGATGACCTCTGTTTCTTTATTACCACGAATTACCTGTCCTTTTCCGACAATCATCCCCAACAAGTAAGCTATTTCTGGATTTAGCATTTTTATCACTTCTTGAATATCAAAATATATTCGTGTACTTTATTTACTCTGAAAACAAATGGATAGCCAAGTGGTCTCATATTGTTATACTCTTTCTGCCTATCCCATATGATAATATCATCTAGTTCAAATCCGATTTCTTTCATTTTAGTTATTAGATCTATGTGAAATGGATAAAAGTTAGATTTTTTCCTGATGTCCATTACTACAACAATGCAATATTTACCTTTCTTTAACACTTTATACACACCATTAAATGCTTCCTTTAGTTTTTCTAGGAATTTGTTATAATCATGAATATTTCCTAGGTCTTCTTCTGATTCGCTATATTTTCTTATTGCTTTTCTGTCCGCTGATCTCTCAACTGTTAGAATGTCCCAATACGGTGGTGATGTTATAACTAAATCAACAGAATTTTCTGGAAGAACTTTTGATATTTCAAAAACGGTTCTGTTGTATATCTCTGGTTTAATCAAATCTTTTGGTGTTTGTGTTAAATTCAATTGCACTCCTTTTATTCTCTCATTTGCGAGTTTTACATAATCAGGTGATAATTCAAAACCAATACCCTTTTTACCCAACTGATACGCAGAAACAATTGTGCTTCCACTTCCTAGAAAGGGGTCTAAAATAACTTCTCCTTTGTCTTTTGTATAAATCTGTATTAATCTAGTAGTTAGTTGCGTGGGAAACATTGCCGGATGTTTCAATTTCCATTCTCCATTAGTTTTTTCAATATCCCGCCAAATACTAAAAGAATATTGCAACCACGTTTTCCCGTCTAAATTGTTCATTCTTTTTTCCATATTACCACACGCTCTTTTTGGACATTATACGTTTCAGTGCAAAATCTATTCTGACCCGCTCACTTTTAGTTATGTTATAAAGATTATAGATTTTTTCATCTAACTTTGGCAGTAGAATTTTTGCATTTTTTGGATTAAGTTTTCTTGCAATGTTACCAATTTCTCTTTGGTTTCTTTTTGAAGTTTTTTTAATCGGTATTTTTCCAAGGTAAATTTTGTCTGTATGCATTGTAAGTTTTGATTTATTGTAAACTGCATAGATTAGATAGAAATTAATCAGTTTTGAATTCAATAATCCGTAGATATAATCCAATTCAAAAGACTTGTTCTTAAGAACGACATTGGTTACAGTATCAAAATTCAAATCACCGCTTTCATCTATACAAGAAATAATTCCGGCCTCACTTGAAAAGATGTTTTGAAGTATAATTTTTCGTTCATCGAATTCTCTTAATTTTAAGGAATTGTTCTTTAGATTTATTGCATCAAGATAAAAGGTATTAGAATGTGAAAATTTGGAAATATCGTTTCCTTTAATAATTGGGATTTTATTCTTGCCATTTGATTTTGAAACTATCTTAGAATATGGGCTTAGTGCAATGCCTCTAAAGATGTTTGCTATATCGCCAAAATTTTCTCCTTCAATCTTTTCTATCAAATCATAATAAGTCTTATCTTCAAACAGCAGAAAAGCATTGTGCTTCTTTAACATATTCTGTGGTATGTAAAATTCTTTGTTGCTTTCAAATAGTCGAATTAAAATCTTATTTTTATTTATATCCTGTTTCTTATGTGTTTTCTGCACAAATAAGATTATTTGCTCCCCTCTAACATCTTTAAAGCAAGTTCCTAAATCAAAGATATGTAAGATTTTTGAATTATTTAACAGAAATTCTCTCAACTTTGCATATGAGTTAACCCTAATCAATGTTTTAGGAAGAACAAAAGCCATTATTCCTCCATCTTTGAGAAATTCGTAAGACTTGACAATAACTAAGGAAGCCGCATTAGTATTTCCATTTGCTATCTGAGAAAAACAAGATTCTTTTATATCGTAATCTCTCTCATTTTTAAGAGTCACATAAGGGGGATTTCCGATAATAAAATCAAATCCACCTTCATCAAAAATATCTGAAAATTGTTCTTTCCAATTAAATGCCTTCTTATCAATAAGCTTATTCTCTACAATCGAATTTCCAATTTTTATATTTCTTTCAAGAATTTTTAAAGAATTTAAATTGTGGCCATTCCTCAACCATAAATTTATTCTTGTTATCTTGGTTGCAGAATCATTTAGGTCTATACCGTAGATATTTTTAATAGCGTTAGGGTTTGTACGTTTTAGGAAATTATGTACAGTTACTAAGAAAACGCCGCATCCGCAGGTTGGATCTAAAATTTTTGAATTTGGTTTAATGTTAAGAAAACTAATTATGTAATTAACGATTTCTTGAGGGGTATAAAATTGACCTAAATCTTTTTTTTCCTGTTCTTTTATTAGTTTCTCGAATAAGAGTCCTAAAGTATCTTCATTAATTTTAATTAAGTTTTCCTGTTCTATTTTGTTTATTACTTGATTTATTACTTTATCTTCATAAGGTAGAGATCTCAAAGTATTCATGCTTAAATGGAGATTTTCCTGTTCTTTTTCAAGTAAAATATTTTGTGCCATTTTAATCACTTATTCCATTTCCTTAACAGCCTGTTCTGGACTTTTAAGTTTATAGATTCTTTTGCGTGCATCTTCTGGGCTAAGCTTCATTTCCAGCCATCCAGCTTGTCTTAATTCTGATAAGACAATGCTGAGCATCTTGTCCTTGTTAAGAGTCTTGAAAGCTTCCTCGTGGTTAAACTCCCTGTCCTTGAATTTGTTCCATAATGCAGAGTAGCGTTGCATTATCCACTTTGGCAAAGGTTCTACCATTTTCTCATCCTCTATAATAATAGATATGTTAAGGATATATAAACTTAACTATTGACCTATATAGTTGACCACCGATATATTTAAATATTAGTTATACTAATAACGTATATAATATGTAAATAGTAAATGTAAACTGCAGGGCTAGTTTCGAAGGCCAACCCTGCAGTGATAGAGTCGTTCGCTATGAAAAACCCTACCAATAGAATAAAGGAGAAGGAGCAATTTAAAAGTATTGCTAAAGACGGCTCCGGCAAGTTTGCTAAAACTGAGACTTTAGCTCTTTCCTGCAGGTTCTGCGGTTCTTTTAATGTTGTAAAGTTCGGCTACAATATAACAAAAGAAGGAAAGAAAGCACGATACAAATGCAAGGATTGTAACGCTAAATTTACTCCGACGACAAAACTGATTAAGCAAATCAAGTTCCAGTCTAACCACAAAGACATAGAGAATGTCAAGACAAAGGAATTGAAGAAACTATGCAAGCTTATCAAAGAAGCGATTTATCCATTCTTGGATTTCAAGGTTCATTACACAGGAAAATATGACACAAAGAAGTTCTTGGATTTATTGACTCATGTAGCGATGAATCACGACTTTACGCATAATGGTTCTCAGACATTCAAATTTGTAATGAAGGAAAATACTCCTGCTTCAAATACTCTACTTTACCACATAAGAAAATCTGATACAGAGGAATTGAGAAAGAATTTCAGAAAAGCATTCGAGGAGATTTTCAAGATAGCAAAGAAAAATAATGTTTTCAAAAAGAAGAAATTAGATGTTGCTATTGACTTGCATGACTGGTTGTATTATGGAAATAAAAATGACTTCATGGTTTGCTAGACAAAACCACAAAATGGAACAACTCATTGTTTCAGATTTGCCACAATAAATATCGTTGAGAATGGAAGAAGATTTACCTTACTTGCTTTACCGATGCACGCTTAGATTTACCTTACTTGCTTTACCGATGCACGCTTTTGACGAGAAATACAAAATTCTTGATGAACTGATAACTTACGCTAAAAGCAAGATCAACATCAGAAATGTCTATGTTGATAGAGGTTTCTTTACTGTTAAATGTATTGATACTCTTTACAATCAGAAAGTCAAATGGTTAATGCCTGCTGTTCAGAACAAAGCAATTCAAAAATTAATCAAAGAGAACAATGCTCCTAAGATTCTCGATTATGTTATGGGTGATACAAGATACCAACATGTCAAATTCAAACTTGCTATTGTGAATGACGAAGAAAATGTCAAGAGAGTATTTGCAACAAACCTTAGAGTTACTGAAGATAATTCAAAAATTCTATTTCGCGAATATGGTAAAAGATGGGGGATAGAAACTTCTTACAGAGTCAAGCAGGATTTCAAAGCAAGAACAACATCAAAGAATTATGTTGTAAGATTATTCTACTTTATGTTCTCTGCATGCTTGTACAATCTCTGGATACTGGCTAACATTATGGTTGGTTTGGCAATATTGAAGTTCATTCCAAAAGAACCGTTCATAACTGCCAAGATGTTCGGAGTAATGCTTTACACGCTTTGCTCTTATCTTGATCCCGGTGGATAACGAATATCTCTTCGGGAATTGAATAGATTTTGTTAGCTGTGAATATACTCATTTCTACTATTTTTGTGTTTGATAATCTCTTTCTTCTATCTTTTACCCAACTTTTATTGAGATTTAGCTAATTCTTAATGAAAAACTGAGAACAACTATCTTATTTTTAAGACTTTGAAAACAAAGCTTTATCAACTTTGCCAACTACTGGTTTATTCAAAAAGCATATAAACAAAAGAAGTTATTTCCTTCTTTATGCCTCCGGGAAGACCTGTGAAAAGCCAGATCCGGCAGAACATTGTAGAAATTCTTTTTTACCTGGGAGAAAGTTACGGATATAAAATTGCCAAAATTTACAATGAGGTTTTCCCTAAAGTGACGCAAAGGAGCATCTATTATCATTTGCGTAAAGGTATCCAGACTAAAGAGATTGAGGTGCATAAAATTGAGGAAGAGAAGGGCGATTTTTCCTGGGGAAGGCTGGTAGAGAAGAAGTATTATTCTTTAGGCAGGTTTGCTTTGCCAAAAGGGGAAAATAAAGTCAGGGAGTTTATTGAGAATTATAATAAGAGATGCAGCGAGGAAAAATGTGCTCAGGCAGAGGATACGAAAGAGAATAAAGGGGCCTTGGGCAATGAATCAGAGCGAGGGGCTGCTGGACAGGATTCGACGGAGCAGAATCCTAGCGGGAAATGAGCAGGAAAAGAAGCACGGCCTTTGTGGAGAATGTTTATGCTTTATGTAAACTTATTCCAAAAGGGAAAGTTACTACTTATAAAGCGATAGCCGAAAAATTGGGTTGCAAATCTCATCGTGCAGTCGGGCGGGCATTAAAAATGAACAAAGAGCCCCAGCTTATTCCCTGCTTTAAGGTTGTCAAGAGCAATGGTGAGATTGGCGGGTATTGTGGCTCTGGGCAGGAAAATATTAAGAAAAAGGTGGGCAGGCTGGAGGCGGAAGGGATAGCCGTAATAAACGGGAGAATTAATTTAAAGAAACATTTCTTTTCTTTTTAAAGCGCCCTCAGAGAACCAGAAGTATTGCTTCCCGACAAACCTTTATAAAAGAGTAAAAAATAAGCAATAATATGCAGTTTGAAGCCAAAGTAAGAGAGTTTGAAGCTACGGTAACAGGCAAAGAACAGATTACTCCGGAAATCATTAAATTAACTCTCACTGCGCCGGAAGATTTTTCTTTTATTCCCGGGCAGTTTGTTGTTTTTGTTATTGAAAGAGATGGAGTTAAAAAGCCGCGTTCTTATTCCATATTTGACTCGGAGTTAAAAGGTAATGAATTGCAGGAAGGATTGGTGGAAAAAAAACCTGCAAGCAGAAATAAAAAGAAACAAAAAACAGGCGGTTCTGAAGATAAGTTTGATAATAAATTAGGCTTTATAATTAAGATAATTGAAGGCGGTTTTGCAGGAGGGAAGTTTAAAGAGCTTAAGTTAGGAGATAAATTAGAAGTTAAAGGCCCGTTTGGCCATTTTGTTTTTGATGAGCAGAGCAAAAATGAGGAGCATTGGTTTATTGGCTGCGGCTGCGGTTTAGCTCCGTTATACAACATGATCACTGCCAACGTGGCTAAGTTTCCGCGGCGCAAATTTGTTCTCCTTGTCAGTGTAAAAACCAAAAAGGATTTAATTTTTCACGATTTGCTGCTGGAAATGGAGAAAAAGCATGCTAATTTTAAATACATTCCTTCCTTAACCAGGGAAGAGTGGGCAGGCAAGACAGGAAGAGTGCAGAGACATTTGCCGGAAAGCGCCCAAGGCAAAACCTTTTATATCTGCGGGATGGCTGGGATGGTTTCTGCTGTTAAAGAGCATTTATTAAATAGCGGGGTAAAACCTGAGGACATCAAATTTGAGAGGTATTCTTAGCTGAAAATAAGGGGATAAAATGAAGCAAGAAAAGAATTAAAATAACAAACGAGAAAATTGAAAAATAATTTTCTCTAGCTTAAAAGTATTTCATACTTTATAAGCAATCAAAAATAAATGAAATAAATAGAGTAAGTAAGATAAATAAACTAAAAATAAATGAAATAGAGAGCACATTAAGAAAAATAATTCAAAAACAATCCAAAAAAGAAAAAGAGGGGCTGGCTAAAATGAAAATAACACTAATCAAAGATTTGGAGAGAAAGACAGAGGCATTATTTTTAGGCCTGTTTGAGGAAGATAAAGACAATTATAGAGCATATAATAAAGAACTGGCTGAGGAAATTGAAGTTGCTCTTAAAGAAAAGAAGTTTTCTAAGAAGTTTGGAGAAATTTATTCCACAAAAATTGCTGCCCTCCCGTTTAAGAAAGTAATCATCATGGGGCTGGGAAAAAAACAGGATTTTACTTTGGAAAAAGTGCGGCAATCTTTGGGAAAAGCTGTTAATTATGTTAAGTGTTGCAAATTTGTTTCTTTTTCAACCAATTTGACCGCACTTGCATGTTCTTTGAACAGATTTGAGCAGGAATTGCTGGGAAGAGCCGTTGCCGAGGGGCTGGTGCTGGCAGATTATGATTTTATAAAGTATCTCTCCATAGAAAAAAAAGAAAAAAGAAAGGCTATAGACAACGTGTTTGTCCAATGGAATGCTCAGGAAGCTCTTTTGAGCAGGGGGTTAAATGTCGGAAAATTAATTGCTGAGAATACCAATTTTGTGCGCGATTTGGTCAATGAGCCAGCAAGCGTAGTTAATTCTGAATATTTGGAATTGGTAGCAAGGAAAATAGCTACTGGCTCAACTGGTGGTTCAACTGGCTCAGGTAAAATTAAGCTGAAGGTGCTAAACAAAACAGAGCTGCAAAAAGAAGGAATGAATGCCTTACTGGGCGTGAATGCAGGCAGCGAAAATGCACCTAAATTACTGCTTCTTGAGTATAAGTGCTCTGGCGGGCAAAGCAGGAAAGAGGAAAGGAGAGAGGGAAGGGAAGAGGGAAGGAAAGAGGAAAGGGGAGGAAAGAAGTGTATAGTGCTTGTGGGAAAAGGGATAACTTTTGACAGCGGCGGATATAACTTAAAGCCGACTAAGTTCATAGAAGATATGAAAACGGATATGGCCGGCGGAGCAGCTGTTCTGGGAGTGATTAAAACGGCTGCCGAATTAGGGTTAAAGGCAGATTTGGTGGGAGTTATTCCGGTATGTGAAAATATGGTTAGCGGCTCAGCACAGCATCCCGGAGACATTGTCCGGGCTTATAATGGAAAGACTATAGAAATAGGCAATACCGATGCTGAAGGAAGGCTAATCCTTGCTGATGCTTTAGCTTATGCAGAAAAAAAGTACGCTCCGGCAAGTATAATTGATTTAGCTACTTTAACCGGTGCCTGCGTAGTCGCTTTAGGTTATTATGCTGCGGGCATGGTTGGTAATGATGAGCAGCTGCTGGGCAAACTGAGCCAGGCGGGGATGGAAAGCGGTGACAGAGTCTGGCCCTTGCCTTTTTTTGAAGAATATCAGGATTGGATGGACGGAACAATTTCAGATTTAAACAATGCTTCCTTAAAGGGAAAGGGATATGAAGCCGGCCCGGTTACCGGGGGGGTATTCTTAAATAAATTCATTGAAAGAGCAAAATGGGTACATGTGGATATTGCCGGTTCTGCTTATTGGTATGTAGACGGGGCGTATTTGCAAAAAGGGGCTACCGGCTCAGGAGTAAGGTTTTTAATGTATTATCTGCTGAAGAATTGTTAAAGATTAAAAGTAGATTAAAATATGGCTGTTAAAATTAGGAAAAAAATTAAGAAAACATAAGTTTAGGAAGACGTGAAATTAGAAAGATAAGTTTAAGAAGACATAAAATTAGAAAGATAATTTGCTTAAAATGGGAAAAAAATCGCTTAAACATTTGCAGGACAAAGATGTAACACCGGAAAAACCGGTGATGCCGGAAAAACTGGTGATCTTAGGTTCAGGAATTGCCGGCTGCACGGCTGCTATTTATGCAGCAAGGGCAGATTTGTCTCCGTTAGTCATTTCCGGACCGCAGGAAGGCGGACAGCTAACTTTAACAACTGCTGTAGAAAATTTTCCCGGCTTTGTTGATGGTGTCCAGGGATTAGAGTTAGTTGAAAGGAGCAAAAAGCAGGCTGAAAAATTCGGAGCACGTTTTTTGTTAGATACAGTCAGTGCATTTAGAGTTGTTAGGGATATTTTTGAATTGACTTTAGCAAGCGGCAGGAAAATTTCAGCAAAAGCGGTAGTAATTGCTACTGGAGCATCAGCGCGATGGCTAGGTGTTCCTTCAGAAAAGAGATATCAAGGCAGGGGCGTTTCTGTCTGTGCAACTTGTGACGGAGCTTTTTACAGGAACAAAGAGGTAATTGTTGTCGGCGGCGGGGATTCAGCAATGGAAGAAGCCTCGTTTCTGACCAAATTTGCTTCCAAAGTAACTATTGTACATCGCCGTGGAGAATTCCGGGCTTCTAAAATTATGCAGGACAAAGTTAAGAAAAACAAAAAGATAAGTGTTCTCTGGGATTCAACAGTGGAAGAAATTTTGGGAGACGGAAAGTTTGTTAAGGGAGTTAAACTAAAAAATGTTAATAGCGGAAAAACAAGCACTTTTGCCTGTGACGGGGTTTTTCTGGCTATAGGCCATATCCCTAATAC
Source organism: Nanobdellota archaeon (assembly GCA_040751885.1). GTDB lineage: Archaea > Nanobdellota > Nanobdellia > Woesearchaeales > GW2011-AR9 > JBFMFP01. The sequence goes on along the minus strand of JBFMFP010000003.1, from coordinate 11,977 downwards.
TGAAATATTTGCCGGACAATTGGATGTTGATGAAAGAGGTTACCTGAAAGCAGATAAATTTATGCATACGAATATTCCGGGGGTTTTTGCTGCCGGTGATGTTCAGGATTTCAGGTTCAGGCAGGCAATAACTGCTGCCGGCTCAGGATGTATGGCGGCAATGGAAGCTGAAAAGTATTTGGCAGAAAAAGTGGCGGGGAAGGAAGAGCAGGTTTAGGAAGCAGGCAATAAAGCTTAAAATAAATCTTAAACGGTTTTAAAACCCAAATACAGTTTCAAAACCCAAACAGCTTAATCAGCAGTGGATAAAATAAATTTAGTAACAGTATCAGCAGAAAAAACATGCTCAGGCGGCGGTAACTTTTTTCTCCTTTCTCTGAGCCTTTTAATTTGTAGAGAAATACTTGTGCCATCCTTCCGCCATCAACAATCGGCAGCGGGAGCAGATTAAACAAACCTATTCCGAAGCTGAGCAGGAATAGCCAGCGTAGAAGCCCATTAATCCAATTTGTAAGGATGTAAAGGATATTCCAGAAGCCGTGTTTAAACTTTTCTTTGCTTTCAAACTCATTATGTATATCTTTAATGCCCATGAATGGCTTTTTGGAGTTATCGGGGTTTGCTGCTAAAGTGAGGGAATATTCGCTGGCAGTTCCGGCAGCATTTATTGTATTTATTGTAATTTTATCCCCCGGCCTGTAAAAAGCCAGCTCGTCACTGAATTTCTGAAAGTTGTCAGTAGGCTGGCCATTAATACCATTGATGATTGTTTTAGGGGCTATTCCTGCCTGGGAAAAGGGCAGGGATTCATTGACATAGCTGTCAAAGGTAAATCCTTTTGGCTCAACCATCATATTTTCCAGCGGCATGAATGCAAAATTGAGCATTAAGAGGGCAAGCAGAGCCAGAATGATGTTTGAAAACGAGCCCGCAGCAAGGACCGAATATTGTTTGATGTCCGTTTCCTTTTTTAGTTTTTTTTCATCAGGCTCTACAAACGCGCCAAGGATAGGCCCAAGAAAAACGAGCCCAGTATTCTTAACTGGTATGTTATGGGCTCGGGCGACGATCCCATGGGAAAATTCATGGACTAAAGCAATGATAAAGATAGCAATCAGCCAGTACCAGAAGGGCAGTACACCCATTCCAGGGATGCTTATTCCGGGCAGGACTAAAGAGACGCCGGAGACAGCTTCCGGTGCAATTATCAGGCTGTAAAGATTTTTGATGAGAAGATAAGAGATGAAAGCTAATCCCACATATCCTGCACCGACGCCAATGTACCCAAGCAAAATAATCCATTCACGGAATTTGCCGGCATATTTATCCATCCATTTAAGCCCAAATTTCATGCGGTAAAGGAGTATTACCTTTGCCTGGGTTTCAATTTTTTTCCGCTGGGTATACAGAAAGATAATAACGAGAAGATAAAAGAGAAGAATATATTTATAATTAGTTATGAAAGACAGAACAGCACCGGAAGTAATGTTTAGACTAGTAATTGGCAAAGTAATTGGCAAAGCCATACTTAGAAGGATTGTATCTTTCTTTTATATATGTTTGGGTAGACGCTTATTTTTACGGACTTTCTCTATGCTGCGCTACAAACATTTTCTACGAATTTAAACTTCTATGAACTTAAACTTTTATTTCTTTCTCTTTGGACGCAGTTTTCTGGAATCACACTTCCTGCATTTAACCTTGCCCTGGCTGACTTTTAAGCTCGGAGCCCTGATTTTAGATTTACATATCCTGCAGACAAAGACGTTCTTGATGTTCCTGTTGAGCGCTTCTTCAAATTTGGTAGCCATAATCTTTAATTAAGTTTTAATTTATTTAATTTAAGTAGGATTATTTATTTTTTTACTTGACCTGCTTCATTACTTTTAAACCCATAACTTCCCAATAAAGCACTTCCCTGTTTTCTTTCACTTCCGCTTTTAATTCTTCAGGGATTTCCATTTCAAAGGTTTCATAAGTTTCCATGTCCATTACATTGGCAGTATTTCCTGAGATAGATAGTATTTGTGCTGTCTTTTTCTCTATGATTGGAGCTTCAACTTTATCATGCCCGGGCATGACGATGTTTCTTTTCTTTTCGTCAAGCAAACCTACGGCCGTTAAGTTAACTTTTGCGTGTCCGTGCTTCCCCGGGCGTGAAGTAGCTAAGTCGGTTATTTTACAGGGCGCATTGTCAATAATGATAGTATCCCCTTTCTTCAGGCTTCCCGCGTCAACTAATTTTTTTTCGTACATGCTTAACCACCCGCTGATTTTTGTATTATACTTTTGCAGATTATATTATGCTTTTGCAGACATTTGGATATCCCTTTCTGTGATTGTCCTTCTGCCGGCATGTTCTGCAAACTTCCTGGCATCAGCTGAAATGCCCAGAGCTTTCTCTTCAAGCACTTTTGCCAAGGCTGCTTTAGCACTGTTTGAAATTCTTAACCCCCCGGCCTTACGCATGATTTTATCCATTGCATTAAGGGAAATAAGCCCTTTTTTGCCCATAAAAAGGTGAGCAGGGGTTAATTTTTAAATTTATCGGAAAAATTAAGCCTACTCAAAAAATGATCTTAAGCTCCAGATGCCGCCTCTTCTGTTTTTTTTCTCCAGGAAAATTTTAGCTTTAATTATCCTGTTAAGTTCTTTTTCAATAGATTCGTAATGAGGGTATTTTTTTTCATCTGTTCTAAAGGTAGTCGTATGAAATGCGCTTCTTCCGTTTTTGTGCTTGAATTTATGGAATTTGTGCAGCAGCTCATGATACATCAGGTAATCAAGCACTTCCTTTCTGGAATCTTTGAATAAAGTGGAAACAGTGATCGTATCATTATGGAAGCTGTAGCTGGCCAATTTTCTTTTTGAGTTAACTCCCCAAGTTAAATTAGGCTGCTCCAGCCGGCCGGAGAAAAAAGTTTCGTTTACACGCCGGAATGAAGCTTCAAGAATTAAGTCGGTCCTGGTTTTGGGTGTCAGCAGGGGAATATTTTTGATAAAGTTGTTGTACAGCTCTATGTTGGGCGTGTTTTTTTTAGGCGTGCCTATTTTTTTGTGGAAGGCTTTCAGCAGCAGGTGCTGGATCAGCCCAATTTTTATCTCATCGTCAATATCCTTCCACTGCAGGTTTAAGTTTATTTTAATGGTCTTCTCCCGTAGAGCGATGTTGGCATTAAAGCTGCCTAATCTGCGGTTATATTCTATTTCCGAAACGTAAGAGAACTCTTTTCCCGGGAATAGCCGCTGGAATGATTCTTGGATGAGGTTCATGTTAAAATTGATTGGAATTAAATTATTTTTTGTGGATGAAATCTGTGAATAAAATGAAATAAATAATGTTTATCCTACCTCAAACCTTAATATCGCTGCAATCCCGCCCAATTCCTTCAGCTGCACACCTTCCCTTGTTTCTATTGAAATTATTTTAACAGTGCTGCCTTTAGCCTGTGCTTTTTCTTCCAGGGAAAATATTTTATCTTCAGGCAGGCTTTCCGAAAGCAGCAGGGTATCTACAGCTCCCATTTCCATAGCTTTTATGGTTTCTTTTTCTCCATAGGTTACTTTCTTGGGATTGTCAACCATCTGCTGGAAGAACTGCTGCATGGACTTCTTTTCTCTGGCAATTTCCTCTTCTGCAAGCAGGTCAGAGGACTTGTCTAAAAGCTCCTGCAGGCCGAATTCTTCAGTATATGATAAGTCTTTTGTGCCGAGGATTTTGCGTTTTAAGTCTCCCGTAATATAATCATGGCTTAAGAAATCATTGATAGTTGTTCCAGGGCCGCCGATGATAATGCCTTTAAGATTATTTCCCAGGGGAAGGAACTGGTCTTTCATGTAGTCAGCTATTTTTTTGAAATGCTCTTTGTATGCCCCTTCGCGGATGCGCGCAAAACGCTGAGCGGATTGTCCTCCCGCTTTAAATTTTCCCGGCACTTCCGAATGTGTTTTTTGCAATGGAACAATTGTTTTCCCCTTCAGCAGGGCTAAAATGGCATCCCTTCTGTCTAAGACAACAAGGCCGTAAACGTTATGCTCAACCATTATTTCTTCAAGAATATCGGTAACAAAATTCTTGTCGCAGCGGTAAATACGGGTGTTTAACGGCACAGGCGGCTCTATGCTCCATACTCTTAAGTCCTGTTTCCCTTCCATTGACGCAACATTTCCGGAAAAGACAGCCAGGCCGTTTGGCGGTGTCCTGGGAAAATTGCGCAGGTGCTGGATCATTTTTTCCAGAGCTGCCTGCACGTTCTTACGTGTGGAAGCAGATTTAATGTTGGAAGCGGTTCCCTGCTCTTCCGCAAGATGCTGGATGATTTTAGTCATTTCGTAGCCCTGCGGGATGTACACGGAGACAAACTCAGTATGGGCAGCCTTATGGCTCTTTAATTCGCTGACAAGCTTCTTCAAGTGCAATTTGTCTGTAACAGTGAGTGCCATAGAGAATTATTTACGCGGCTGGTTTATAAATGTAGCATTGATTTTTTAACATTGTTTAAAATTTCTCTCTTCCCCGCCTTCGCCGTATCAAAGACTATAACTTTATGCCCTATTTCCTTTGCTTCGTTTAAACAGACTTGAAATATCTCTGCATCAAGATTCTCCCTGATTTTCTGTTTAGAGTATTTTCTCTGCCGCAGCCTTTTCTGCAGTTTCTTTAAGTCTGAGCAGGTTAATATAATGCATAAATCAACAAGCTTTTTAGGCAGCAGATGGGCGATATGCGAATCAATGATGAGAATTTTATTTTTATCTCTGGTTGGAATTTTGTTTTTTTTGTCTTTATTTTTTCCTTCTATATTTTTTTTCTCTTTAACTAGGAGGGTAAATTTCTGCAGGTCAATATCATAGCATTGTTTTGTTTTGTTGTATCCTTTGGAAATATCCTTGTAATGCCTGCTGAGAATTAAGCGTGAACAACCTTGCTCTTTTGCCAGCATTTCTGCCAGCGTTGATTTGCCTGTGCCGGGAGTTCCGGAGATGACGACTACTTGGCAGACCATTTAACTACCTTATTTTATACTTTGAGTTTAGCAGCCTTATCCCTGTGGTGGGTTTTGATGAAGTGGTCAATGAGATGTTTCTGCAGCAATACTTCCAGAATGAGTATTCCCATGAAGAGAACCAGTGCGTATCCTACGAGAGTAAGAATATCTACCCACAAAAATTCAAACGAAGCGTTAAAGAAGAACATTTCTCTTACGATCTTTTCGGCGATGACGTAGGGGTTAAAAAAAGTTATTTTTCTTAATGTCGGAGATATGCTTTCCAGGGGAAGAACGACTCCTGAGATAAACAGTAGCAGGCTTCCCAAGGAGATTGATGCCAGTGTGCCGGTTTCTTCAGATTTGAATAAATAGCCAATTCCCATTCCCATAAAAGTAAATATTGATGAGGCAATGATCAGGATTAAAGCTACCGGAAGCATTAGCAGCGGCTCTAGTTTTAGGAAAAACAATGAAACTCCAAGAATAATTACAACTTGTATTAAAGTGATGATAGAGTTGGTGAGATAAATTGAGCAGACAAAGACCCATTTTTTTACCGGGAGGAAATAGTTGCGGAAAAACGCCGGGCTGTTTTTTTCCATCATGACCAGTGTCGTGCCTAAGAGCAGGGAAGAAAACATTACTACCAAGACCAGCAAAGCCGGGAAGATGAAATTAAGGTAAGAGTTTCCCGTGCCTACTTTTTCAATTTTAGTGACTAAAGGGGCGGAAATAACGCCTGCTTCAGTTACTTTTTGTGCTTCCAGACCCGCTTTAACCTCCAGCAGGCCGTTTTGTATCCTTTCTAAGCTGGAAATGCTTTCCCCAAGAGCACTTTTTGTGGAGCTGAGCTGTGCATTGGCATCATTTATCGAAGTTGATGCTGAGGTTAATTTTGATTTTGAAGCGCTTAGCTCTTGCTCCAGCAGTGTAATCATCGCCGTTACTTCTTCAAGGCTTCCCGCTCCGCTGCCATTAATGGTGTTAAATGTGTTTTGCAAAGCAGCATCGGCCTGGCTCAGGGCAGTTACTATTGCTGTCTTTCCGTTGCTGATGTTAGCTTCAGCTACCGCTTCTTTAGCCTCGTCTATTTTACTAATGCTGTTTTTTATTCCTGAGGAAACATTTTCCCTGAAAGCAGCAATTACAGAGGGGTCATAAGTTGCTGATGGGGGAGTTAAGTCTAAAGAAGCAAGGCTGCTCATTATCGAGTCTGTTGAGCTGGAAATAAGGGCATTTTTTTCTTTAACAGCGCTTAATTCTGAGCTTTTTTCACCTACTTTTGTTTTTGCTTCAGTTATTTTGGTGATGATGCTGTTAGTCAGCTCCTGGGAAATTTCCCGTGATTTAAGAGCGAATTTGTTTTCCAGAGTTTCCTGGACCATGTATACCAGATTAATCTTGCTGGGGTCTAAATAGTAAGTTATCTCTTTAGCAGAATTTTCTTCCACGCGCAGGCTGCTGGGGACGGCAACACAGGCATGGATAAATCCCAGCTTAATATCTTCAATGCAATCATTTATTGAGGAGTCATACTTTACAATCTTGAATTCTTTCTCCTGCAATGAACTGGCTAAAGAGTTAACATCTTCAGTAAATTGAGGAGAATAAATGCCTATGTTCAGCCCAAACTTTGCCGAGTTGTTATAGGAAAGACCTAAGATGAGTATAATAAGCAGGGGCGCAAAAAATAAGATTAAAGCCGAGCTTTTTGCACGCACAAGCAGCTTGAAGTTCTTTTTTGTCAGCAGCCAAAGTTGGTTCATTTTTTATCTGTTGTTTTTGGTTGTGGTTCAGTTACCGTGCTTTTTTCATCAGGCGGGACTTCCGTAGTTATAATCTCAAATATTTCATTTAAGGAAGGCTTGCGGATGTCCATATCGTGGAGATAAAGGTTTTCTTCTTCTATATAGTTAAGCAAGTTGACTATTGTTGAGGCAGTGTCTTTGGGATAGACGATAATACTCGTACCCACATCTATAATCTTTTGCACCGGCAGGCCTTTCAGTATGGAGATAAGCATCTCTTTGTTTTTGCCCGGGGTGAGGTTGATGGTAAAATTTTCTTTTAAGTAAGGCTTTCTTACCTCTTCAATCGGGCCGCTGCACCTGACTCTGCCCTGATGGATTATGGCTACTTTGTTGCAGATTTTCTCCAGGAGGTTGAGATGGTGGGAAGCTATAACCAAAGTAATTCCCTGCTTGTTTACTTCCTGCAAAAAATCCATTATTTCCACCTGCAATATGGGATCTAAATCTGCCGTGGGTTCGTCAAGAAGGAGGATCTTTGGCTTGTGAATGAGGCTGCAGGAAATGTCCAGCCTTCTTTGCATGCCTCCGGAAAGCTGCTCAGCAAGTTTTTTCCTTTCCGGATAGAGCCTTGTGGCTTTGAGCAGGCTTTTGATGTTGTTTATGGTAAGATCTCTTTTAAGCCCGTACAGCTGGCCGAAATGGAGCAGGTTTTCTACAACTGTTAGTTTTGGATAAAAAGAATTATGCTGGGGAGCAAAGCCAAAATGTTTTTTGATTTTCTGTAAGTCCCTGGTTAAGTTTTCAGGTCCGGAAGTTACTTTAAGATAATGGAGGGCTTCTCCGCAAGTGGGCTCAATAAATCCGGAAAGGAGGTTTAACAAAGTGGTTTTTCCGCTTCCTGACCTGCCCACAATTCCAAAGATGTCACCTTCTTCTATGGTGAGACTTACATCCTCAAGAACCAGGTTTCCTTCAAACTCCCTGCTAACCTCTTTTAATTCTAACAGTTTCACGCCGTTATGAAATGCTTTTTTGTTTATAAATGTTATGGGAGATGGTCGCCGGAGCCGGTATTAATTTTTATCACAACGTTTATATATAATCTGCCAATTTTGCTGACTGAATGTTAAAGCTGTTGAAAGATATTTATGAACGCCGTTATAAGACATTAATGATTTTTTCATTTGCTATTCTGATTCTGGCTTTAGTTCAGATAGGGGTTCAGTATTACACCACAGGGGATTTTATTAATCGGGGTGTAACCCTTAAAGGCGGCTCTACTATAACTATAACTGAAACAGCGATAGATTCAAACGATTTAAAGAGTTTCCTTAAGGAGAAGTTCCCTAAAGCGGATATTAGCGTCAGGACGGTAACTTCGGCAGGTAAAGTGGTAAATATAGCTGTAGATTCCGATGCCCAGGAGACAGAAGAAATAAATAATCTTCTTTCAGCGATAATACAAAAAGAGAGCCTGACTAAAGAAGATTACAGCGTTGAAGTTATGGGCTCATCATTGGGTCAGAGCTTCTTTAAGCAAACAATTACAGCCATAATAGCAGCTTTCCTGCTCATGGCTATTGTAGTCTTAATTTATTTCCGTAAGGTTGTTCCTGCTTTTGCCGTTGTTTTATGCGCTTTTTCAGATATTACTGTTTCATTAGCTATTTTTAATCTTACCGGAATTAAGCTGAGCACAGCCGGTGTAGCCGCCTTCCTCATGCTCGTTGGTTATTCTGTAGATACGGACATGGTCCTCTCAACAAGGATGCTGAGGAGAAAAGAGGGCCCGGTAATGGAGAGGGTTTACAGCTCTATAAAAACAGGATTGACCATGACTACAACCACTTTAGTTGCTGTAATCGTTGCGTTGATTTTTGTGCAAAGTGAAGTAATCAAACAAATCATGCTTATCTTGCTGATTGGCTTGCTGGTAGACGTGGTTATGACTTACATCCAGAATGTTGGAGTAATACGTTTATATTTGGATAGGGTGGAGAAAAAGGGCAAAATTCAAGCAGCATGAAACAAAATTAAAACAGCAAGGACAAATTGAAACAACAGGAAAATGAAAACAAAAATAAAAAAGATCTTTACCCATTGGCGGGTGATCATCCTGCTCTTGTTTGTGATCTTTTCATTAGTGGCCATTCAGCCGCATTTTTCAAATCAGGGTGCAGCCATACGCAATGTAGTGCAGAATTCTTCGGCATCTCTGGCCAGAATTGAAAATCCTTCCCCCAAGCTCACCCCTTTGGCCAAAGAGAGAATAATTGCCCTTGATGGCAAGAAAGTTCTTTCCGCAGCCGATTATTACGATTTAATCACTAAGGTTCAGGAAAATGATACTATCAATGTTCAAACCAATAAAAGAAGCTATAGCCTGCTGGCTACGGCTAATGATTTAGGAAGGGTAGATTTAGGTCTAAAGGTGTATGATGCTCCCACTTCTAACCTCAGGAAAGGGCTGGATTTGGAAGGGGGAACCAGAGTTTTGCTTAAACCTACTGAAGAAATTTCCCAGGAAGATTTTGATTCTATCCTTGATAATTTAAGGGAGCGCCTCAATGTTTACGGCCTTAGTGATATTGTTGTCCGGCCGGCTTCCGACCTTGCTGGAGATAATTTTATTCTTATAGAGATTGCCGGGATAACCGAAGAAGAAATAAAAGAGCTGCTGGCCAAGCAGGGTAAGTTTGAAGCCAAGATTGGGAATGAGACAGTCTTCCTTGGCGGGAAAAAAGATATAACTTACGTCTGCAGGAGTGCGGACTGCTCAGGGATTGACCCAAGGAAAGGATGTGCAAAATCCAGCAGGGGTTATTCATGCGGCTTTTTCTTTAGCATTTCTTTAAGCCCGGAAGCGGCCGAGCGCCAGGCACAAGCGACAAAAGATTTAGATACGCAAAATGAAGATGGCGGGTGTTTCCTCAGCGAAAGCATGTATTTGTACCTTGACGACAAGGAAGTAGACAGCCTGCGCATAGGCTGTGAGCTTAAAGGAAGCGCATCAACAAGCATCCAAATTTCTGGAGGTGGGAGCGGAACGACGCAGCAGGAAGCAGTGGCTGTAGCTTTGCAGAACATGAAAAAGCTGCAGACAGTTTTGATTACCGGAAGCCTGCCTGTAAAGCTTGATGTTGTCAAGCTCGATACTATCTCGCCATCATTCGGGAAAGAATTCATGAGCAACGTTGCTTTAATCGCCGTGCTGGCTTTAGGGGCAGTCGCCTTGGTTGTTTCCATAAGGTACAGGAGAGCAGGAGTGGTCATTCCCATGGTTCTGACGCTGGTTACAGAGATGACAATGCTATTGGGTTTTGCTGCTTTGGTGGGCTGGAATCTGGATTTAGCGGCAATTGCCGGGATTATAGTAGCCGTAGGCACAGGGGTAGACCATCTTATCATCATTGCTGATGAAGCTATGAAAGGGGCAGCGGTTGTTTACGACTGGAAAACTAAAATCAAGAATGCCATGTTTATTGTCATGGGAGCTTACTTTACAGTTCTTTCGGGGATGCTGCCTTTGCTCTGGGCCGGAGCAGGATTATTGAAGGGATTTGCATTAACAACTATTGCCGGCTTTTCCTTTGGCGTTTTAATTGCCAGGCCTGCTTATGCTGTGGTAATTGAAATCCTGATGAGGGAGAGTAATTAAGTAGAGTATAATTGTGTGGTATAAATGTTTAGTGATTATTCCAAAACTCATTTTAGGGTTTTTTTCTCACCTGCATCACTACATACGGAAGAATAAATGCCGCGCCAAAGACTATGCCTAAGAGAAGAGGATTATGCTGGGGATTATCAACGAAATTCAGTTTGGCAATGAAGTGATTGGAGACAAAAACAGTAATTAACATGTTTCCAAGAGCAAGAATAGGCACGATTATGCTAGCAATCCTATGATGCTTTTTTTCCAGCAGGCCAATGTCTGTAATCAGGAAATTGTACAGAAATCCTACGGTTCCGGCCAGGACAGCAGTTATCACATAAAGCATCCATTCGTTCAGAACGATTAAAAAAGGGACTAATATCAGTGAAACGAGCAAATTGGCAAAAACAATCACTACCAATGCGCTCCAGAAGACCATTTTTGAAAAGAAAATGTCATGCTTTTGGACTTTTTCCAGCATCTCTTCAGCATGTTTAACTTCTTCCTCTTTCCACCCTTTGTGCAGAAGCTCCAATTTTTTCTCTTCTTTCATTCTTATTTTAAATCTTATTTTAAATTATTTTAAATTATTTTAAATTAAAACAGGGGGTATTTATATTGAATTTTTATGGTTTTATGATTTTGATTTTTATAGTTTTGTGATTTTGAATTTTATAGTTTTATGATTTTGATTTTTGTGGTTGTTCTTTATGGTTGTTCATATGTAAGATGTTTAGCAACTTTCATGAATTCTTTTGCCAGCCTGGAGCGGGGGTAGAGATGATTAAGCGGCATCTGCCTGTGTGCAGCTTTTCTTACTTTTCTGTGTGATTTTACGTTGGCAATGATGGGGTGTCCAAGCATTTTTTCCACTTCCGCAGGAGCAAGCTCGTTCCTGCCCCCGTTAGTCATGTTAAGGATTATCCCGGCAATGGTGTTATTGCTGGATTTGGCAAGCATGATTGTTTTTAGTCCATCTACAACTGAACTTAAATTAGGGTTTACTACAATTATTGCTTCATCAGTGTTTTTAAGGACCTGCTCTACGTCGCTGCCCAAACCGCCGGGTGAATCAACAAGCACAAATTCAGCTGTTTCATCCAGATGTTCAAAAATCTCACTTAAGTTCAAGGAGTCATTTTTTTGGGTTTTCTGGAATTCGCTGTAAGAGGGAGAGGAGGGTATTATGGAAATGCCGCTTTCATGTGCATGGGTTATTTCGGCAAGGCTTTTTTCCTTGCGCAGGAAATTGTTTAATGTTCCCTTTGGCTCCATAAGGCCCAGCTGCAGGGATAAATTAGGCGTAGCTAAATTAGCATCAAGAAGAACAACTTTTTTTCCGAGAGCGAAAAGAGCATGCCCGATGTTTGCTGTGCAGGTAGTTTTACCCGCGCCTCCTTTGCCGGATACAACTGCAATGTACTTTGTCATCTTTTTATCTCCTCTTTTTTTGTTTCCGCTTTTTAATTATTGATAAATTTTGTTCTTTTATAATTTTTCCTTGATTTTTTAGGGAACATTTTTAGGGAACAATTTAATCCTCATCTTTTTCGCCGTCTATGATACTCCGGGCGTAATACAAG
>JBFMFP010000029.1:0-14949 GCA_040751885.1 Nanobdellota archaeon | reverse complement strand
GAGATGACATACATCAGCAGCAGTTTCCATAACTCATACCCCTGCTCTTTGAAAAAAATCAGCACGAAAGAGAAAGCCAGCACTGCCAGCGACTGCTGGAGCAGCAAGATTAAAGTGCCTCTTTTTAAGCGCTGGAAGCAGGTAGCCATTTTACAATCCCAAATATCTTCTTTTTCTATCGTAGTTAACATATCCCTCAAATTTTATTTCCGATTCCAGGATCTTCATTAATTCTTGTTTAAATTCGCCAGCTTTCAAAGGCGATCACTTCCTGAAAAGAGGAAATTAAATTATTGTAATAAAATCACTTTAATATTACCTTTAAATAATTTCCTCTCGCAAATACCATTAAGAGAAGTCGGTCTAAGTCTCATTTATGATTCTTGTCTTGGGTATCAAACCCCACAGCTCTGCTGCGATTGGGTTTGTTGATTGTGTATGACAAGATACTTGCTTTCTTGTGGAAAAATTTAAAAAAGAATCGTTATCTGCATCTTTATAATGCCAGCCATTATTCTAGCATCTAATCGTAGCCCCCTTGATTTCAGGCTCGAAGCAGAGGACACTCCCTCGTTAGGCGGGCTGGTGCAAGCCCTGTATGGGTGTCTCCAGCAACATGACCTCTGGGTAGCGGTATCGCAGGGAGACAATGACCCGAATCTTGTCGATCAAGACGGCATCATTCCCTTTCAGGCTGAACACGCAGGGACGCCCGCGTTTCGCATAAAAAAAATCTTCCTTGATCGGGAAGCCTATGGTAGCTACTACGACCGATTTTCAAACGGGTTTCTCTGGCCGCTCTTTCACCTGACAAAAGGAGCATATCACGAAATGAGCAAGCCCTTTCCGCGGCCCCACTTTGACGGGAACGATTTTTTCCTTTACTCTTTGGTGAATGATATTTTCGCTCAAGCCATCGTATCCCACGCTGAGGATGATTCCTTAGTCTGGGTCCAGGATTACCATTTCCTCCTTCTGCCGGAAAAAATTAAAGAACGCAGGGAGCGGCTGACCGTGGGCCAATTTCTTCATGTTCCCATGTTTCACCCGAGAATTATTGATCGGTACTTAAGGAACGAAGAAAAAGCACGACAAGGCTTAGAATACCTTATCAAAGGAATGCTTGCAAATGACCTTCTCGGCTTTCACATTCCCGAGTACATCGAGAATTTTGCTGCTGCCGTAAAGCAATTTTTCCCTCTTTCCTCGGTGCGGGACACAAGTCACGGTCTTGAAGTGAGTTATGCCGGAAGGACTTGTTATGTTGAACCTTTTCCCATCGGTGTTGACGTCGCTTCGGTGCTGGGGAATGCGCCTCCAGCTTCGCTTAAAATCTCCGACCAGGGAAAAGAACTACAATCTCTTATTGATGAAGCAAAAAGAAATGAGAGATTAGTCCTCCTCGGTCTGGAACGGGCAGATTACACAAAGGGGCTCATTGAGCGGCTGGCGATCATCGAATGCCTGCTGCAGGAAGGCATAAAACTGCAATATATTGGAGTTGCCACCCCCTCCCGTAAAGGAGTTAAAGCATATGAAAAGCTCGCGGCCGCAATGAGCCGACATGAAAGAAGAATAAATGCGCGATGGAAAGAGAGATTAAATTATCTGCCGGTTAAGAACTTTCAAACTACTTTACACCCTCCAGAGAATTACGCCTTTCTGCGTCAGGCGGGTGGCGTGATGATTACCACGATTGAAGATGGAATGAATCTCGTCTCTTATGAGGCTATTCTGGCCAAAGCGGGCCTGGAATACAAACAGAGGGGTTTTGTGGTCATAGGCAACTGCGGAGCAGAGAAAGTGGCAAAGGCCTACGGTGATCAGCACGGCCTTATTCGCGTTGATCCTTTCAATGCGCGTGACGCCGCTCACCGCATTATAGATGCGCTCACATCACGTTATACCATCTCTGACGCTCTGGTTGAGCATGTTAAGGGGCAGGACATTACAACCTGGCGAAATACTTATCTAGAGAGATTACAAGAGATTGGAAAATCTCCAGCCCAGAAGGGAAAACCTTTTGCACCTGCAGCACGCACTGACGAAGCACGCACAGGTGATAATTAAAAGAAGGTATTAAATTTTTCCGTTGAAAAAATAATTTTTAGCAGCACTTTCTTTATCTTCTCTTTACCCCTTCCGGCAGCTCCAGCTCAGTTTCTTTCCGCCGGGGAGTTCCAACCACAACCCATTTGTCCTTTTTGGGTGGAATAATTGACTTAACCAGAGAATCCACTTTCTTCCTTACCTTAGGCTCCTGGTACTGCAGGAAATAGCTTATGCAGCTGGAAAGCATGTATAAAATAAAGGCCACTCCAAAAAACAGGTAAAATACTGTAAACAATTTAGAGCCTGCTGTGGAAGGATGCAGCTCTCCATACCCGCGTGTAGAAAGGGAAATTGCTGAGAAATAAAATGAATCTATATAGCTCCAATGCTCTACGAAATGATAAAAAAAAGTCCCTATAACAAGCAGAAGAGAAACGGTTACGGTCAGCATAACAATCCTTAAGCGGAATGATGACCTCTCCAAAAAAATTGTTTCTGCCATTGCCTTTGAAATAACAAGGTTGTATTTAAACTTTTTTTGAATTTTTTTCTATTTAATTTTTCCCACTTAATTTTTTCCACTTAACTTTTTCTATTTAATTTTTTCTCTATTTAGCTCTTTTTTAGTTTAACTTTTTTTAGTTTAACTCTTTTTTTAGTTTAGCTTTTTTTAGCACTTTGATCATGCTGGCGACTTTGCTTCATGAAGCTAAGTAATAACGCTACTTAATGGAATCTATGAGCTTCTGTATATTAATGCTGCTTTTCTTTCTCAGCGCCTCTGTTTTAGACTTAAAGATCTCTGTTTTAGACTTAAATATCCCTGTTTTTGACTTTAATACTTCAGTCTGTGATTTCAACTTTTCTTTCAGCAGCTGCCTTGAAGAGATTACCTTCAGGAACTGGTCAATATCGACGGCTGTGTTAAACGATTTTATGCGCTCATCCATTTCCTTCAGCTTAGTTATGTCACTGACTTTTTTGGCAATGACTTTGTTGATGTCCGTAGTATAATCTTCCATGAGCACGGAAACCAGCTGGTTGTTGATGTAGTGAGGATAAATCACGTAATCTGCACCATGATCATAAAGATCCAGAGAATCCTTAACGCTTTTTGCGGTAACGATGACTTTTGATTGCGGATTGTTCTCTTTAAGATTCTTAATGAGCATGCGGTTGTCTTCCAGATCCATCAGGCTGGAAACAAGCAGGTCAACATTCTTAAAATTAAACTCTTTGAAAAAATAAGGGTTGGCCAGGGAATTATAGTTGTAATGTATTCCTTCTTTTTTGAGCAGCTCGATTGTCGCCGGATCGTTTTCAATAACAAGAACTTTCCTGCCGATAGCTTCCAGCTTGGAGAGCAATTCCTTGCCCAAATCATGGTAACCGAGAAAAATAACATCATATTCTTCAATTTTTTTCTGCTCTTCCCTGATTTCCTTCTTTGCCGGGAAGAGCTTATCCAGCGGCCGGAGATATTTTTCCATCAGCCTGAAAATAGCTGCATCGTATTTAATCAAGTAAGAAGAAACGAGCATTGTCACCACTACTGAAATCACAGAGATGGTGCTTATCTCTTCAGGAATAAAGCCGCTGAGCATTCCCGCTGCAACAATGATGATGCTGAATTCACTCATCTGGGCTAAATTTAATCCTGAAACGACGGAAGTTTTCATGTCATACCCCTTTAATTTTAAAGTAACGTAAACTACAGCCGGTTTGACAACTAAACTAAGGCCGCAGAGAACTGCCGTAAACAAAAAAATTCTTGAATGGAGATTTAATTTTATCTGAAATCCCAGCCCGACAAAGAAAAGCATGTTAAAGAAGAGTATTAATGGCCTAAGTCTGCTGTGCACATCAGTCTTATAAATTGTGTTGGCAATGGTTACTCCGGCAATGAACGCACCAATCGCTGCAGAATAACCTAAAAGCGGAGAAATTTCTACAAAAAAGAAACATATTCCCAAGCCAAACATAAACAACAGCTCCGGATACTTTACAGCAAATTTAAAGAGATAGTTAAGGAAATACTTGGCAAAGACAACGGATATTACAAACAGGGCGATACCGCCGACAGGAACAAGAGCTACTCCCGCCAATGATTCTTCTTTAACCACGTTGATTAAAGTCAAAGCGATAATTGCCAGCAAGTCCTGCACCATTAACGTCCCTAAAACCAATTTCCCGTACAAGGAAGACATCTCTTTTTTGTCGTCAATCCATTTGGCTACAAGCAAAGTGCTGCTGAACATGAAAATTATAGCGATGTAAGTGCACTCAACGAGATTAAACTTAAAGAGGAATGCAGCCAGAAAAGCTATGCTGAAAAACACCGCCGACTGAATGATTGAAGTAATTAAAATGTCATTCCGCAGGTATTTCAGATTCCTTAAATCAAACTCCATGCCCATGAGGAAGAGCAGGAACGTTACACCTAACTCAGCAAGGGTGATGATTTGTCCGGCAGTAGAACTGCTTTCAGGGATAACGAAAGAAAAAAGCAGTCCGGCGATGACGTAACCCAAAATAATCGGCTGGCGGACAAGCTTGGTAAAAAAAGAGAGGACTACTACGATAATGAAGAGTATACTGAACTCCTGGATGAACGGTAACATTTTCCCAAAAGCGTAATTTTGTAGATAATTTTGGTTTTGTAGATAATTTTAAACTAGTATACTAATTAGGATATGGGCTAGTATATAAGCATTTATAACCACCGCTTAGAAAAAAATAATGGATAAGTGGGCTGGAAGAAAGTAATTTTATTATAATCTTCCAGAAAAATATATAAGAAAAAATATATAAATACCACAAACAATCATCTTAAAATGGGCCTAAAAATTCTCCCGGTAATTATTTTTGCTCTTCTGTTGCTCTTATCCATAGGAGCACATTTCCTCTTCCCCGTCTTTGAGGCCATTCCTAAACCCTACAATATGCTTGGTCTCGCTTTGATACCTCTGGGCCTGGCACTTACGTCCTGGGCAGGCTACTTGTTTCATAAAACAAAAACTTCCCTTAAGCCCTATGAAGCGCCAAAATTCCTGGTAACTTCCGGCCCGTTCCAAATCAGCCGCAACCCCATGTATCTCGGCTTGGTACTAGTATTCTTAGGAACAACCATAACATTAGGCTCATTAACTCCCTTTTTGTTTCCGGTATTGTTCATGCTCATCGTTGAGCTGCTCTTCATACCCAAAGAAGAAAAAAAGCTGGAAAAAGCCTTCGGGACGAGATATCTGGATTACAAGAAAGAAGTCAAGAAATGGGTGTAAAGACACTTTTCAGTTATACTTGCTTTTTAGTTACAACTTGCTTTTCAGTTACATTCATCTTATTCGTCTTGTTTTCTTTTACGTACGTAATTTTCTGTAAGACCAAAAAATGCTTCCTGAACTTAAAATTATTGTCCCTCCAATGACAGCATAAACCACCCCGCTGATAAATTCTGCTTGTGGAACCTGATTCAGCAGCGCTACTTGTGCAATTGCCGCAGCTGCCAATCCCCGTGCAAAAATCGAACTTGCTAAAGATCTTTCCCTAAGCACCATTTTCCTGGTAAATAAGTAATCTGCTTTCCGCACCACAAGCAAAGCAACAGAAATAATTATCCCTATAAACAGCACTTTCAAATTAGAAAGATCAATCATCATTCCGATATAAACAAAGAAAAAAGTTTTTAGCAGAAAAGATGTCTGATTATAAAACGACTCTTCGGTGTGGTTCACTACCGCCACTCCTAATTCCTTATTAACAACCATTTTCTTTCCAGCCATACTACGTGCTAATATGCTCTTAACAATAGAAGAAAGGTCCTGTGAATTCTTAAGAAACAAACCAAAGAACAAACCGGCGATAGCTCCATTGCCGCCTAAATATTCAGTCAAAACATATAGCAATAACAAATAAGCAATGGTAATCATATAGTTGTGCTGCTTAATTACTTTTACGCTTAAGATGTACCATAAGATTCCTCCTAAGATGCCTATGCCTGCAGCAACTGCAAAAATGTTCGCTAAAGTCGTGAGTACGCTTTGTATGTTAACATTTCCAAGCCGGATAATCTCAATCATGGTCAGTGCTGAAACGATACACAACACGTCTGTTAGTGCGGACTCAAAAGTCAATAAAGAATACAATCTTTGTTTTACTTTTAACTGCTTAATTATCGGGATAACAAAAGCAGAAGAAGTCCCGCCAAGAATAAATCCGGTTAACAAAGCCAGCATCCAAGGCAGGCCGATTATACATAATACACCAGTAATTGCAAGAGAAGATAAAATGAAATTATACAATGTAAAACCCATGCTCGGCGCCAGATTCTTTAATAACGAAACCAAACTGATGTTAAAAGCGCCGTCAAACAATAAGAAAATCAAAGTAAACGTCGTAAAAACAGGAGCTATACTTTCAACAGATTCAGGGGTAACATAGCCTAAGAAGTAAGGCCCTATTGCCAAGCCGATAAGGAGTAAAAGTAAAACATCAGGGATACGCAACTTCTTAAACAAGAATTCTGCTAAAAAGCCTAAAATTAAAATTATGCTTATTCCTACAAAAAACAAAGCAACATCCATCATCAGGAAAGGAAACGTTTAATAGTTTAAATATATTTCCTTCAAAGGAGATGTTAATAAGATGTTAATAACTAATTTAATTATATTTGTAGCTGCCTGCTTGGCTCTCTTTTTTTCTGCTTCTTTCTTAGTTAAGAGCTTATCTAAAATAGGGGGTTTTTTGCGCATACAAGAATTTACCGCCGGGTTTATAGTCATGGCTATTGCTACATCCCTTCCGGAACTTTTTGTTGGCATTTCTGCAGCATTAGAAAAAAACACTGCCCTTGCTCTCGGGAATGTCATTGGCTCAAACATTATTGACTTGACGCTTGTTGCCGGAATAGGCATTGTTTTAGTTCGCGGTTACCGGGTTAAAACCAAAGAGACCAAGAAAGATGCCTTGTTCATGGTCGGTTTTGCTTTTCTTCCTTTAGTGCTAATGACTTTAGGTGAACAGATCTCCCGGTTAGACGGGCTGATACTAATAGCCGCTTTTTCTATGTATATCATCCGTATGATTAAGAAAAGGAAATATTACCCGAAAATTTACAAAAATGAAATCATCCGGAAACAAATCGTGTTCAATGTTTTCCTGTTTACGTTTAGTTTAGCTGTCTTGTTTTTAAGTGCCCGTTATGTAGTAATTTACGGAAGCAGCCTTTCTTTAGATTTAGCCCTGCCTCCAATTCTCATCGGCCTGTTTTTAATTGCTTTCGCCACCTCCCTGCCGGAACTGGTCTTTGAAACTACCGCCTTGCTCAAAGGTCATTCAGAAATGAGTTTGGGCGATTTAATCGGTTCGGTGATAACTAACTCTGCTCTTGTTTTGGGTATAACTGCCATAATTCAACCTCTCTCTGCAAATTTCTTCCTGGCAATCACCAGCGGCTTTTTTATGGTTATAGTTGCTTTAGTGTTTGCAACATTCGTAGAAAGCAACAAATTGCACTGGAAAGCGGGCATCTCGTTAATTATGATGTATGTTTTCTTTGTAATCTTAGAATTTTTTATCAAATAGCTTTTATCAAACAGCATTTGCAATGTAATACAAGAAAATAAAAAACTATACTCACTCGCATAAATAATTGAGCGAATAGATGCTCGTTCGTAATAAGCAAAGCGCACTGTTCATGCTCAAATATTTGTGCGCTTTGCTATATTTTCAGTCATAAATAAAGCTTTCATACTTTATTTACGAAAATAAAAAGTGTCTTAGAACATGTTAAAAAAGAAGATGTATTCTTTAAAGAGCATTTTTACGAAAGAACAATCGAACATCCTATTTCAGAAGAATTAGTTTTAAAATATATTAACCAAACAGATAAATTGTTAAATGTTGAAGAGCAACCGGCAAGAAGACTTGGAGAAGAAAAGTACAAAATATGGATAAAATTAAGCAGCAGGTACAGTTTAGTGCTGATAATTGCAATTTCCGGGAAAAATTTAAATCTAAACAACAAACAATTATACAAATGAAAAACCCAGACATCATTTTCATCCTTGGTGAAGTTTTCTTTGACCACCCTTTATGCGGGGCAGCCATACTGAAACGCCTGCTGGAAAAAAACGGATATACTGTTGCGATAATTGAAAAGCCGGAAACAGAGCAAGAATTAAAACAGAAAATAGACGCATTAGGACATCCAAAACTCTTCTTCGGCGTAAGTTCCGGATCGATTGATTCCATGGTCAGAAATTACACACCATTAAACAGGAAGAGGTCAGAAGATAAAAACTTGGATTATGATGAAAATGTCCCAGATAGGGCAATAATAGTCTATTGCAACTGGCTAAAAAAATATTTTCCCGGCTGCAAAATAATTCTAGGAGGAACGGAAGCAACGTTGAGAAGATTCGTCCATTACGACTATTGGCAGAACTGCCTCAGAAAATCAATTCTCCTTGATAGCCGTGCAGACATTCTCGTCTACGGGAACGGGGAAAAACAAATTCTGGAAATCGCCAGGAGATTAAAAGAAAGAGACGATTTGGCAGGTATTGAGGGAACCTGCATTGTCAGCAGAAACCTGCCCCCTACATTTGCAACCCTCTCCTGCGAGGAAGAAGTGATGTCTTCCAAAGAAAAATTCTGTGACCTGCAGCTGCAGTTAAACAATCACACCAACCTTGCCCAGAAAACAGGCAAAAGATACGTGCTTCAGCACAAAAGCCCGGCATACACATCAAAAGATCTCGATGAATACTACGAAATGCCTTTTACCAGGTCAATCCCATTAAAGCACCTCTTGGGGTTTGAATTTAGCATTGTAACCCACCGCGGCTGTATCGGCAACTGCAGTTTCTGTGCATTAAGATTAGTTCAGGGAGACAGAATAATCTCCCGCTCAGAAGAATCTATATTAAAAGAAATAAGCTCCATCGCCTGCAACCCTGAAAAATTTCCTTTCTTTAAAGGCAACATTGACGATTTAGGTGGCCCCAGCGCCAATATGTACGGCATTGACTGCCCAAAAAGCCAAAAATGTTTGAGCAGCTGCATCAACTGCCAACAGCTGGATAAAAGCCATTCGCGTTTAATCAGCCTGATGCAGAAAGCCAAGAGAATTAAAAGAATAAAAAATATCTACGTTAGAAGCGGCATCCGTTTTGACCTGGCTCCCAAAGAATACATCAAAGAAGTGGCTGAACATCACATCTACGACACGTTAAGGATAGCTCCCGAGCACTGCAACAAAAAAATTCTTCAATTGATGAACAAGAATTCTGGCAACTTTGCTGACTTTGTAAAATTTTTCAACAGCCTTAACTGCGGGAAACAGCTGTCTTACTACTTCATGATTGCCCATCCCGGTTCTTCTATGGCTGAAGCAGAAGAACTGGCTAAAGCAGTAAACAAGCTGAATAATGCTGACAAGCGTCACGTCAACATACAGATATTCACTCCTGTGCCCATGACTTTGTCAACGTGCATGTATTACACTGGAATGAATCCGTTAACTAAAGAAAAGATTTACATCCCCTACTCTTTCCGCGAGAAAAAAGAGCAGAAAAGAACAGTAATGAAAGAGCTGCAGCAGAGCTAAAACTGAGCAAAAAACTTATAAAAACGTAATTATTCAGCTTCCTGAATCAAGTCATTTCATTCGTGCAGAGTCACTCTGTTCCTAGTTTGCTTCACAAAGCTGAATAATTACGCAGAATTTTGAAGAAACATTTTAATAGTTTAAAGGATAAAGAAAGAGATATATGGCTGGTTTGGATGGGAATGCAATAGATATAGATTACAGCTTAAACAACAGAAAGATTAGCTCTGATAAAAACGTAGCTGGTTTAAATAGTTCTTTGGCAAGTCTTGTTGAAAAGCACAGCTCTAAGTTTAGCAGAATTTTGAAGCATTCGTTAAATGTCAAAGGTGAGGATGTTCTTATCGTCAGTGATTTTGGAAAAGAGGGTAATTTTCTTTCCAGCATGTTAGCCTACGGCTATTACCATGCCGCCAGGAGCCAGGAGTTCAATGCCAATATCCAGTTTCAGGGGATAAAAAAAGGGTTTATGTTTGCCGACAGCAATGTTACTTCAGCGATAAAAAAGCTGGGTAAAAATAGTGTAATCGTCCTGGCAGTTTCCAACAAGTTGGGGAAAATAGATGAAGAGAGGAGCTTTAGGACTTTTTGCCGTGCGAGAGGGCACAGGTTTATTTCCGCCACAGGTCTGGGTGACATAAAGACAAACCACTTTGATTTATTTATAGAAGCGATGAATGCCAATTACAGGAGGATGAAAAAGAAGGGCTTGGCCATCAAGAAAAAATGGGATTCTGCGCAGGAAATAAGGGTGAAAACGTCTCTGGGGACGGATGTTACTTTTGACGTTTCAGGAATGGAAGCCGTGGCTAATGTCGGAGAGTATCACGATGCCGGCTGTGGGGGCAATATGCCTGCCGGGGAAGTTTACATTCCGCCCCGTGGCTATTATGGTGTTAAAGGAATAGTAGTAATTGACGGAAGCATAAAAACAGAAAGCGGGACTTTGCTAGTTAACCAGCCAGTTAGGCTCACCATTGAAGAAGGGAGAGTTACGGCGATGGAAGGTAATTACAATTATTTCCTGGAGAAAACCTTTCAGAGATTTGAAGACCGCGCTGTCTTTCCGCATCGGGTCCGTCATGTCGGGGAGCTGGGCGTGGGGATAAATCCCGGAGCAGTACTGCTGGGCTCAATGATTATGGATGAGAAAGTTTTAGGCACGGGACATATAGCTATAGGCAGTAATTACTGGTTTGGTGGAAGCATAAGAACAATCTATCACGGGGATCAGGTCTTTAAGAAGCCGCTGTTTTATGTCGATGGGAAGAAGATGGATATTTAATATAAGTGTTTGCATTACCTTTCAGTCACTTTCCCTTCAATTAAATTAATTATTTTGGAAGGCCGGCCTTTTTTCTCGCCCTCGTAAATCATAAAGTCAACCCCCTTTTGAATGTCTTCGTCCAGATTTTCCAGCAAAGTCATAAATGGCTGCCCGGTCTTGTTTGCAGAGGTGGTGATGATTGGCAGTTCGCAGGCTTCAACTATTTTACCGAACCAATGGTTTGGGTAACGGATTCCGATAGTTCCTTTGCCGAGGGTTACACTTTTGGCGACTGCATTTTTGTTTTTAAGTCTGATGATGAGGGTGTATGGGCCGGGAAGCTGTTTAAGCCCTTCTTTAGTTTTTTTGTCGGTTTGGCAGTTTTTTTCCACCCATTTCAGTGAAGGAACCCAGACAGAGAAGGGCTGATTGTGCTGCTCTTTTAGCCTGCGGATCTTGGCGACAGCCGTTTCGTCTTCGGCAGTACAGCCAATTCCGTAAATGGTGTCTGTCGGATGAATAAACACAGCCCCCTGCTTTATTTTTTTGATAATCTGCTCCAGACGCAGGTTAAGCTCTATTTGCGTTAAAACTTCCATATCTCCGGAAGGCAGGGGCTGGTTTATATATTTTGTGTGGTGTGGTTTGTTCGGTGGTGTGTTCTGTCGGCCATACTACGGAATCATCTAACATATTTCCGGAACGAGGAAATAATCGTCTATAAAAGTCTGTTTCTCATTGCATTTGCTGCAGGAAGCATGATCCTGAATTTGGTCGTATTTATAGAGCAAATAAAGTATTCTCTCTTTTAGTTTCATCTTATTCATTTTAACCACCCCCGCTGAGCTGGAAATCAAGCGAGTCTTCTTTTGCCGTAGCTGTTCTCATAGTTAAGCTGCGCACCTGCTGCTCAAACAGGTTTTTTATGGTGCTTGTTGAAAGGTCAACCATTTTTTCCACCTCTTTCTTGATGTATTTTTATTTGAGTTTCTTTGGTTTTAGTTTATTAGGTTTTTTTGTGTTCTTTGCATTTATGTTGCTTTAATGTTTATTTATGAAAAGTAATTTGCTGGAGCTAGTTTATATTTTCTACCCGCAGGTGTCCAGTGGTCCAGTGGGTTTATATATCAAGCCCTGTAGGCGTAAAATTTTGAGGTTATAAGGGCTGTAGCACTGGACAAAATGGAGTTTCCTGAAGTATTGTCTTTGCAGTTTAGCATTTGCCGTTCAGTTGCACAATTTTTATAAAAGAACCACTTGAGAAAGGTGTTAAATAAAGCAAAATAAGAGTAAAAATAATCATAAACAATATTAAATAATCTTAAACGATACTAAATAATCATAAACAATACTAAATAATCGTAAACAATACTGAAATTACTGAAATAATACAACTGAAATACAATCCAGGGGGTTTAAGAAAGGTTTAAGAAAATGAGTACAATGAATCTTTTACTTACTGCGGGACAAAGAGGCTCTGTGAATGCACTTGCTCCGCTAGCTAAAGAGTTATTTCGCCGAGGGCATGAGCTAAAACTTTATGCCACTGGAAGTGAAACAGAAGCAGCCGGTTTTAATGAACTTAGGTATGAGCGCATTGCTCCTGCCGATGATGATTATTCCCGCTTAATTGCCGGTTATGATGCAGTTATTACTGGTTTACACGGATATAACTCTACGGACGGCCATTTTCTGAGAGCGGCTAATTCTGCCGGAATTCCAACTATAGCTGTTCTGGATCAGAATAGTAATTACCATGCCAGATTGGGTGTTAATCCTGCTGATCTTCCTACTCTTTTAGCAGTTATGGATGAGGATTGTATCAGAACAATGCAGAAAGAGTTGGATGGAGAAATGGGCGAGGAAGCAGCGAGAAGAAGCAGGGTTGTCGGCTGGACAGCATTGGACCATTATGCAAAGATGCGGGTAGAGTTTACAGAAGGGGATAGAATGAATTTGTTGGCTAGCATAGGTGTCCTTCCAGAAAAGCCAGTTTATCTTCATTGTACTGATAATGTTCACCCTTCAAGTGATTATATCCAAAGATGTGGGACAAGGATGAATGAATGGGCCCCCCGTTTTAATTATGAATTAGGTATCACGCGGTTTACCTTTGAAGCTGCTTCTGACTTGGGGTTAAAGCTCGTGGTAAAACCCCATCCTGGCGAAGAGTTTAAAACTAATTATACTAAAGAATTGGCAGACAGGCATGGTTTTAAGTTTGTTCCAGCCCGAGCATGCAATATCCAGCAACTAATGCTGGCTGCGTGTTCAGTAACAGCAGGAAGGAGCACTTGTTTAACGGAAGCAACATTGCTTGACAGGAATACTGCAGGAATTCTTCCGGATATGAAAGAAGAAGATCTCCGCCCCTTTCCGCCGTTGACCTTAAAGGCAATTCCCTATACGCAGGAATGGGAAGGAATCAGAGAGCTTTTAGAACTAGTAACTTCAACGGATGCGGCTATTCTGCAGAAGCTTGCTCAAGACAGGCAGAAATTTTCAGTTGACGGGAAGGCGTCTAAAAGGTTGGCTGATTTGGTTGAAGAATTAAAATGAGCGGTTTAAAAGATAATGCATATACCGGGGATAGTAAAAAAAGAAATCCTTACGAAGGAGATTTAGATAAAGGTATTGCCTACGATAAATACGAAGCAAATTTTCCTGTAATTGTGCAGGCAGGCAATTTTCCGGAAATATCTACTACTTACAGGCAGGCAGCAAGGGAATTAGTTCAATATTCTTCTGCTCGGAACGGGCAAACTGTTTTAGATCTGGGTTCCGGAACAGGAATATCAACTTTAGAATTGCTTCAGCAAAAGCAGGGAATATATGTTGTTGGTGTCGAAATGTCGGAAGGCATGCTTCTTGTTGCTAAGTATAAGTTTCATCAAAATAATGGGGAAGAACTTTTAGCTCAGGTAACTGATGAAAAACTGTTACAATACTGGTGGGATTTTAGGAAGGAGTCTAGAAATTACAGATACAAGGCAGAATTTTTACAAGGCGATTTTCAAGAAGTGCAAAACATTGCTCCAGAAAGCATATATTCAGCTATTGGCAGCCAATTTATGCACTGGACTGACTTATCAAAATCATTTAAACAATTAAATAGATTTTTAAGAACAAAAGGAGAAGTGGTTTGGAGCAGTGCTTCACATTTTTATAACGATGCGCAATTCCCCGCAGCAAAATTTGGGTTTAGATACAATGATTTTTTAGCTTGCGTATTGGATGATGTTTGTCATGAAGGAGGATTTGCAGCAAACGATTATCATTCTTTGTCAAAACCTTCGTATAATCTCGAAAGTGTAAAAGCAATAACTTTAGAACAGGGTTTTGAGACGGAGCAGATTGCTACTCATCTTAGGGAAGTTGATTTGCAGGTGTTTGTGCAAAATCACGTTCCGGTCTTTGTCAGGCAATTAGTAGGCACTTCCAAAACAGAACAAGAAAGACTGGAAGAAATGATTAAAAAAGCAGTAGGAAGAGCAATTGTTAATCCAAAAGCGCTTCAGGATACAACACATAAGTATGATGTGATTCCTATATTTAGGTCTGTTAAAAGGTAAAATCCCAAAATGGTAACTATTTTAGTTGCTGGAGCAGGCAAAGGCGGGGTATTGTGCTTCAAAAGCAGCGTTGGAAGCGGTAGTCTTAAGTTTGCAACATGGGGAGACAGAAACTAACGTGCTGCATCACATAGTAAGGGTATCTTTGACTGATACCCCTTTAGCTAGGAAAGTTTGCCCAAATATTACAGAGTGGGATAAATTTTATACTGCTAGAGAAATTGCTTCTTATTTGGTCGATATTGCTGAAGATCCAGAAAAGTACCCTAAAATTATTGTAACCCCCTTGTACAAACCGGTAAGAATAAAATAATTTTTCAGGAGGGTGTGGGACAGTAAATCTACGCTCCTACCCAAAATAAGTTATGCCACAAAGTTGTGAGCCCATAAGCGGTATCAATTCTTTCTTCTCTTTTTTGAGCAAACCTCCACCCTGTTCTTTTCTTGTC
>JBFMFP010000028.1:0-15555 GCA_040751885.1 Nanobdellota archaeon | reverse complement strand
GCATTTTGGCTACATTTAATTACCGCACCCGGCCGGAGATGAAAGTTGTTCAGGAAGGATACCAGCGCGGCCCAGTGCATATCGGGCAGGTTATTTTTGCCCTGCGTGCGTATACTTGGACGGATGAGCAAGTTAACAATTACAAAAAGCTGAAAGAAAAAGAGATGTTTCTTTTGTTGGGAGAGGTCTCTTCCGCTGTTAAAGGAGCAATGGAATCATTGGGGGAAGAGCTGGAAATATATCTTGCAGAAGCAAGGAAGGAAATGGAAAAGAAAAAAGAGGAGAAAGAGAAAAAGGAAGAAAAGCCGCAGAAGAAGTCGCTGATGGAAAGATTTCTGGGGGACTTTTATACGCCCGGCAAAACAAAAAAGCCCTCCCTTTTGGAAGCCAGAAAATCATCTAAAGCGGAAAAGGAAGCGGCTGAGAAAAGAAATGCTGCTCTTGAATCCCTGGAGAAAGATGTTAAGTCCATTTGCTGGTATACTTACCATTGGTTTAAGAAGGCTCACCGCATGATTGCCTGGTAGGGATAGCTGAACAAGTTGGTAGGAATAGCTGAACAAGTTGGTAGGGATAGCTGAACAAGTGCTTAATTTTCTTGGTAAAATTTTTAATATTGATTGTTTCTCTTATAGTAAATAATCTGTTAATGGTCTTTTAATAAAATGGCCGATGAAGATATCAGGAATCTTCCTCCGGAAGAGAGGATAAAGAAGCTGAAAGAGCTGGAAGAGAAAAGGAAGAAGGAGATTGAGGAAGCTCATGCTCTCATTAAGCAAAGCGAAGAGGAGCTGACCGAGAGAAGAAAATGGAAAGAGAAAGTGCCCATCCCGGAATTCGCCAGTGAGGATTTGCAGGAATTGAGTGAAGAGGCTAAAGAGATTCTCAGGACTGAAAGAGGGCTCAAGGACAAGAGAAGGAAGAGTGTTTCTACCGGGTCTGGAGAAGAATCGGGGAAGAAAGGCAGAGCCAGCCTGGAGGAAACTCTTTCCGATGAGGAAATCCCGATACAGATGAGAAAAAGTGCCGAGCAGGCTGCTCGCGATGAATTCTTTGCTGCAAAATATGAACGGTTAAGCGAGAAACCCATGGGCGAGCTTTATCAGGAAGCAGTGGCCTTAAAGGAAACAATAGCAGAGAAGGGTTACATCAGCAGGGAGGATGAAAGGAGGGCGGAATATATCGCTAATGTGGCCGCTGAACGTATGGAGAGCGATACTTATTCTTTTACTGAAGAGACTGCCCGGCAGGCTTCACTGACACAAATGATTGGTGCGGATATCAGGAGCGTTTACCAGCGCAGGGCAAAGGGGCAGGAAAGGATGTATAAGGCTTGAGTTTATATTCTCCGCCCGGTTTATTTTTCTAACAAAAAGCCCGGGATTTCTTCCTTGCCTAAAACAGTCACCCCTTTAGGATATGTTCTGTGGGGTTTGCCCGCTTTAACTTCAATTTTAAGATTCTTGAAGAAGCAATCAATTTCATAATTATTTTTATAGTAGTAAACCTCTCCGTATCTTCTGATTAACTCTGACTGAACAATCCATTCGTACAAGGCGCTCTCTAAGAAATCTTCCATTCCCCAGTTAGCAAAAGATTTAGCAATAAAAGGGTCTAAAAAAACAATTTTTTTTTCTTTTCTGAAATTAATTTTAACCCCGTCATGGAAATAAACTTGTTTGAGAAGAAACATATTCTCAAATAGCTCTAAATAATCCTGAACTGTCTTGTGGGAAAGTCCAATATCGCTGGCAATAGCATGAAAGCTCATGGCCGAAGGCACTTTCCTCATTATAGAAGTAATAATTTCCTTGGCCATTTTTACACTCTTTCCTAATTTGGCAATATCACTTTCAAAGCTGGCAATGAAATATTCTTCTGCCCGCGAATCTTCATTTATAGAAAGAGGGAATCCGCCAGTTTTTTTGTACTTTTCAAAAATCTGGTTAATCTCCGGAGAGTACCGCCCTAAATTATGAATTTTTAAAAATTCACCAAAAGCTAAGGGATAGACATTGATGTTCTTACCCTTTCCTCTTCTGCCAGGAAAAAGTTCAGCTTCCTTTTTTAGCCTAATTGACAATGAGCCCAAAACAGTAATCACATCGTTATTGAAAAGACCTAAATCCATAAAGCCTTTGACTGTTTTCCACCAGCCTTCGACACTGCTGACCTCATCAAGAAAGACGTAAGAGGTTTTAATTTTTTCTTTCTGTCTGAGAGTCAGGTAATTCTCCAAGACTTTTTTAAGATTAGCCGAATCAGCAATTAAATCACAATTAAGATACAAAATCGATCTATCAGCTGCTTTTTTTAACAAGTCGTTGATGAGGAGTTTAATCCCGGTAGTTTTGCCTATTTGCCGGCAACCTAAAATAAAATTTAGAGAGAATGGAGAAAGGGATATATCTTCTATCCAGGAAGGAACCCACCGATACTTCATTTGATTATATTTTTGAATGTGGTGATCTTCTTCCGGCCAATTTTCCTTTTCCCACCAGGGGTTTTGTTTAGTTACTAATTCTATCATATGGGTAGTAAAATACCCATAATTTATAAATCTTTGGGTAATTGATTACCCAAAAGATAAATGACAAGTTCTGGGAACTTCAGAATAATGAAGTATTACGTTTATTGCTTCGATTTAAAAGACATAATTAAAAAATGGAGAAAAAGACATCACGAGAATTAACTTCCAGTTTTAAAAGTTTTCTAATATAATAGAAAGATTTTTAAATAAGCTTTCTATTCTTAATTTAAAATGGGCTGTTTAAAATGGACTTATTAAGCATCATCAAAGAGCAAAGGCTGGAGCTTGAGAGGATTGAAAGAGAAGAAAGAATAATAAACAGAGAGCGCCTGGAAGAGGCCAAATCTTACCTGCGTTATCCAAATATAGTTGTGATAACCGGGATTAGAAGATGCGGAAAATCCATCTTTTCTTATCTAATGGACAAAAACAGCAATTTTGGTTATGTTAACTTTGATGATGAGAGGCTGGCCGGCTTAAGAGCCGAAGATTTGAATAATGTTCTTCAGGCTTTTTATCAGTTGTACGGGAACGTAGAATATATCATTTTGGATGAACCACAGAACGTAAGCGGATGGGAATTGTTTGCCAACAGGCTGAGAAGAACTAAAAAAGTAATCGTTACCGGGAGCAATTCCCAACTGCTATCAGGCGAATTGGCTACTCATTTGACCGGCAGATACATTGAAGTCAAACTATTTCCTTTCTCCTTCAAAGAATTTTTGGACTTCAAAAGAGTTGAACCTTCAAAAGCTTATACCACGCAGGAAAAGGCAAAGATATTAAACCTTCTTCAGGAATATCTCTGCTCGGGAGGACTCCCAGAAGTTTATAAGTTTGGAAAGAGAATTATTTTAGGGATATACGAAGCTATTCTAAATAAAGACTTAATTTTAAGATATAAAATAAAAAAAATTAAAGAATTCAAAGATTTAGCTAAATTTCTTATATCTAATTCTGCCGGAGAGATCACTTATAGCAGGTTATCTAGAACTTTAGGAATAAAGCATGTTTGCACTGTTTCTAATTGGGTTTCGTATATGGAAAATGCTTTTTTGCTTTTTAAGCTAGAGAGATTTGGTTTTAAGCTCAAACAGCAATTTATTGCCCCCAAAAAAATTTATTGTTGCGATACTGGAATAATAGATTTGATTGGTTTTCGCTTTTCAGAAAATTCCGGAAAAATGTTAGAGACTTGTATAGCTCTTGAATTACAAAGAAGAAAAGAAAAAAATGTTCATTTTGAAGTTTATTATTGGAAAGACGCCCAGCAAAATGAAGTTGATTTTGTGGTCAAAGAGAAGGCAAAGGTTATTCGGCTTATTCAATCTACGTATATAAGCAGGAGGGAAGAATTAGGAGAAAGGAGGATGAAATCGCTCCTTAAAGCCAGCCGAGAATTAAAGTGTTCCGACTTATTTTTTATCACTTGGGATTACGAAGCCGAAGAGATGATCGCCGGTAAAAAAATTAAATTCATTCCACTGTGGAAATGGCTGCTTTAGGGGAAAGGGTTGCTTTAAGGAAAAGGTGGTAATGTCTAATCTCTGAAGCGCTAAAGCAAAAATCTATCTGACAACATATACTAACAACATATACTTTTTTTACCAGCGCAGGGCAAGGGGGCAGGAGAGGATGTATAAGGGTTGATGACAATTTAGGGGCTGATGATAATTTAGACCCTCGGAATAAATACTTTTATATAGACAAAAAACTTACTTGCTGTTATTGAAATAATTGGGCTGTTATTGAAAAAATTGTTAATAAGGAATTGTTAACGAAATAATTGTTAACAGGAGTTGCATAAATGGTTGAATTCGGCACGGGCTATCAAATGCCCATGGACAGGGAGTATGGGAATACAGAGTTCTTGCATCACAAAGCTGAGACGCCTAGCCCGGGAAACCTATCTACGAATGATGTCGGTGTGGGTATAAAAGATTTGGGGATGAGCATAGTTGTCGGTCCGGTGCCCAACGTTCCGGCAGTGGGTGCAAAGCTGCGTGCAGGGATGAAAACTCTGGAGATAGGTTTTACAGGCGCTGGAAAAGGCTCGGCCCAGGCACAGACTCCGGAATATTACGGAAAAGCGCAAAGAAGAGCCTTAGAGGAAATAAGGAAAGCTAATGAAGTTAACTTTACCACGCATACAACTACAGGGATAGCCGGCCTTGCCGGGATGGACCAGCAGGGCAATTTTTCCCGCGTAAATAAAAATTTTTCACTGCAGGAAATTAAGCGAGCCGTAGATTTTGCTGCTGATGTTGCTGCCGGCGGCCCTGTTGTTGTGCATACGGGAGAGTTTCCCCGGCCGCTTGTTGATTCGGAATGGAACACCAAAGGAGAAGATGCCAACAGGTTTAAGATGTACGAAGGGGAAGAGGAAAGGGCCTCATTTAGAGTTGTAGATGCGAGAACTGGAAGCGTTATTTCTGAAGCGAGGAAGAACAGGAAAGTTGGTCGTCCTGTATGGAATACTGCTAAAGCGGGGGAAGAATACACAGACTTGCATGGAGAGCAAAGAACGGCTAAAGAAGGAGAAAAAGTTTACGTGGATTATAATGGCAATCAGGTAACTCCGGATAAAAGGGTTCCTGAGTTTGATAAAGAAGCGGGAGTGTTTAAAACAAAGTTAATGAGTTGGGATGATTTTAAAGAAGAAGCAAAGGAAATGACCGATAGAGCAAGAGAGTTTTGGAGAAAGTACAAAAATGATCCGGAAAAAGTGTGGAAAGAATCTCCCTGGTACAAGTTCAGGAATATTGGAAATGAAAAAGAAATTAAGATCAGACCGGAAGAAGCTTACATCATCGGAACTTTAGAAACGAATGCAGCCAATTCCCGCGGATGGGCGTTTTATTACAGCACTGATTTTGACAGGCATGTTGAAACAGTTAGGAAATTAGAAAAAGCCAAAGAGCTGTATAAACAGATTGAAGAAGCGGCTGAGCCGGGGGAAAAGTGGAAATTAAAACAGCAGGTGAGAAGTCTTGTCGGTGGCTTGGTGCCTGAAGAGGCGAGATTTCCTTCAGAAATCATTGATGAAGAAATAAGGAGCAGGAAAAGCCATATGGCCCATGCGCAGGAAGGTGCCGCTTCCCAATGGGCGCAGGCCGCAGAAACCGAAGAAACAATAAGATATGTACAAAGTGCAGAAACTTATGCTCTTGATGAAGCTTATGATGCCTATGCACAGGCAGGCATAAGCGCGATGAAACAGAGCGAGCGGCTGGAGAAAGAAGGCAAGCTGAAAAAGCCCCTTGCTATTGCCATGGAGAACCTTTTTCCGGAAAGTTACGGCTCCCATCCTGATGAGTTAAGAGGGCTGGTTAAAGGGGGAAGGGCAAAGATGGTTGAGCGGCTTGTAGAGCAGGGGGTGCAGGAAAATGAAGCCCGAAAGAAAGCTGAGCAGCATATCACTGCAACGTTTGATACCGGGCATTTTAATCTCTGGAGAAAGTACTGGCAGGGCGATCCTAAAAAGACGATGGAGGAGAACGACAAGGAATTTAACAATTGGGCTATCAAGAAAGTTGCCCAGCTGGCTAAAGAAAAAATAATCGGGCATGTTCATTTGGTAGATAATTATGGCTATCAGGATGATCATCTTGCTCCCGGTGAAGGAAATACTCCTATCAAAGAGATGGTTAAAGTCCTTAAGGACAATGGCTATAAAGGAGAGTTAATTGTTGAGCCTGGGGCTGATTTCACTACCGATGTCAGCGGTTTCCATAGCGTGATGAAAACCTGGCGCTTGTTTGGCAGCCCTGTTTATGGTGCAGGAGCTGGCCCAAGCTTAAGCAGCCGGGGATGGGGTGAAGTTGGCTATGGGCATTTTGGCCTGGCCCAGCCGCCTTATTTTGTTTTTGGCGCATATTCGCCTTCAGAAGACTGGACGTTATGGAGCGGTGTGCCGCTGGAATAAAAAAACCGGGCCGCAGTCCGGAAAGAAGGTAGGAAATCTGTTGGTGTTTTTCTTGGTACCCTTTAAGTTTCTGCTGGTTGGGGAATTTTGTATTACGGGCTTCTGACCGGGATTGAACTTCTTTTCTTTTGGCGTCATGCGAGCTTGCGTCATGCGAGCTTAAAAGGTAGCTAAGAGAGGTTTGGTTAGGACCGGTTCGGTTTTGTCTTATCATATTTATATCAAATCCTGCTTCTCTTCATTAACAAAGTATTGGCTACCACGCTGACTGAGCTTAAAGCCATCGCTCCTCCGGCTATTATCGGGCTGAGCAGCCAGCCGGTAAAAGGGTACAATAAGCCGGCAGCGATGGGAATTCCCAGCGAATTGTAAAACAAGGCCCAAAACATATTTTGCTTTATTTTCTTTATAGTTATTCTGCTTAACTTTATTGCCCTGACCACATCAAAAGTGTTATTATTCATCAAAACAATATTTCCTGTTTCCATAGCCACGTCCGTACCGCTTCCTATAGCTATCCCAATATCTGCCTGTGCAAGAGCTGGAGCATCATTAATTCCATCGCCAACCATGGCTACTTTTCTCCTTCCCTGTTTCTGCAATTCTTTGACTTTTTCTGCTTTATCTTGAGGCAGGACTTCGGCAATAACATGATTTATTCCCAGCTGTTTGGCAATGGCCTGGGCCGTTCTTTTGTTATCCCCTGTAAGCATGTAAACAAATATTTTATTTTTCTGCAAGGCTTTTACGGCCATTACAGAATCCTTTCTGGGAGTATCGGCTATAGCTAAAAATCCACAAATCTCGTTGTTCCAGGCAATTACTACAACTGTCTTGCCATTTTCTTCCAGTTCTGAAATCTTTGCATCCCAGGAAGACAAGCTAAAGTTTTTCCTGACGTTTTTCTTGATGTATTCCGGCTTGCACACCACAATCTTTTTGCCTTTGTAAGTTCCTTCCACTCCCTGACCGGGAATAGCTTTGAAATTTTTTATTGCTTCCAGCTTGAGGTTTTTTTCTTTTGCTTTACCAACGATCGCCTGCGCCAGCGGATGCTCACTGCTCTGCTCAAGGCTGGCAGCCAGCTGCAGCAGCTCTTCTTCAGTTATCGGATTATGGCTGGGAATTATATCAGTTACTTCCGGTTTCCCCTGCGTTAAGGTTCCGGTCTTATCAAAAACTACTGCAGAAAGCCGGTGCGCTGTTTCCAAAGCATCCCCTCCTTTGATGAGGATTCCTTTCTCTGCGCCCTTTCCTGTTCCGACCATAATTGCTGTTGGTGTAGCTAAACCTAAAGCACAGGGACAGGCAATGACCAGGACCGAAACGGCTATGATTAAGGCAAAAGAAAATTCCTTCCCAATTATAAAATACCAAACTACAAAGGAGAGCAGTGCAATTAGCACTACCGCGGGAACAAAATAAGCCGAGATTTTATCAGCAAATCTTTGTATGGGAGCTTTTCTTCCCTGAGCATCTTCTATTAATTTTATGATTTGCGACAAAGTGGTATTAGCTCCAACTTTTGTGGCCTTAAACTTAAAGCTTCCGTGTTTATTTATTGTTGCACCAATAACATTATCCCCTTTTTTCTTTTCCACCGGCATGCTTTCCCCGGTGAGCATACTTTCGTCCACCGCAGATTCGCCTTCCATAATTATTCCGTCAACAGGAATTTTTTCTCCCGGCTTTACTATGACTAAATCGCCAGCCACAACTTCATCAATTTTAATTTTCAGCTCCTTTCCCCTTCTTATGACTGTAGCAATTTTTGGTGATAAGTTCATCAGTTTCTTTATTGCTTCGCTGGTTTTTCCCTTGGCGATGGCTTCTAAATACCGGCCCAAAATAACAAAGCTAATCAATACCGCTGCGGCTTCAAAGTATTGCTCACCCATAGGATCAAAAAATGTAACATAGGTGCTATAAAAAAAAGCCGCGCTTGTTCCTATGGCTATCAAAGTGTCCATATTGGCGGTTTTATTTTTTAAGGCTCCAAAAGCGCTCTTATAGATGCCATAGCCAGCTATAAACTGAACCGGGCCGGCTAACGCTAATAAGATATAGTTTTGATAGGGGATTTCTATCCCCAGCCACATCAATACCATTCCGATTAAAAAGGCAGGAATGGAGAAAACCAGGCTAAAGATGAGAAGATTTCTTAACTTTATTATTGCTTCTTTTCTTTCTCTGGATTCTTTCTCTGATTCTTTATCTGCATCCGCTTCAGCAGTTATCACTCTGGCCATGTAGCCCAAACCATTAATCAGTTTTATGATTCGGTCTGGAGAGATATTTTTTTCATCAAACTCTATAGTTGCTTTTTCTGTGGCAAAGTTAACATTGCAGTACCTGACTCCCGGCTCTTTTTCCAATTTTTTGGTGATTAAAGCAACACAGCTCTGGCAGTGCATTCCGCTTATGCTTAAATCAATTTTTTTCATTTTCTTCGTCCTCGCATAACTTTACTTTTTCCCCACATCCTCGCCTAACTTTAATTCTTCCCAACACTTTCTAACCTAATCTTTTTTAACCTCTAATCTTTTCTAACCTCTAATATTTTCTAACCTCAATTTCTTTAAAAACATCCACTAGGGCCAGGTTTTTTTCCTTGACGATTTTCAGGCCGGCTTTTTTTATGGCAGCAGTAGTATTCCGGTTGATGTTTACCCCCAGAAAGAATTTAGTTAGAGGATTATGGACTTTTTCGAAAAAAGCAATAAGCTTATTTTTACTTAACACATGCTCAAGCATCAGGATTCTTCCCTGAGCTTTCAGCACTCTTTTCATCTCCTTAAGCATCATTTCCGGATCGCTTACCGAGCACAAAACAAAAGTATTAACGATACAGTCAAAATGATTGTCTTTAAAAGGAAGATTTTCTGAATTTACTAGCTGCAATTTCACCGGCAAGTTTCCTGTGGCTTTTTTCTGTTTTTCTTTAACTTCTTTAACTTTTTTTTGCGCTTTCCTGAGCATTTCGGCACTGATGTCAATAGCTGTCAGCCTGACTTTTTCATAGCTGTCACCATAGTTGTAATAAGGGTTGTAATAAGGCAAGTTTTTTCCAGTTCCCACACCTATTTCCAAAACTCTTCCCTGCGCTTCCCTGAGCAGGTTTTTTCTCCATTTGCTGAACAGCACTTTTTCCAAAGGCCATTGAAACAGGTCATAAACTAAGGAATAACGGTTGTACTTCTCTTTAACTTGTTTATTGGTTAAGTTCATTTTATTTTCTTCCGGTAACCATGTTTTCTTCCGGTAACCAGATAAATTGTCCCAAAATTGAATTCTTCCCGGCCTAAAAAAGTTACCAAACAGGCGGCTTCATAGAGCAAGGGATTATTCCCCCAAAAACCGTAAACATAGTTACCCATTTCTGGCTCCTCCGCAGCCACAGCCGCCGCCCATGCCGCAAGAGCTGCCCTTGGGAACTTGTACGCTTTTCAATTCGTTGCTCACGGCGACAGCATCTACACTATCTTTATCTGCATTGTCTTTAACTACATTATCTTTAACTATGAAGACTCCCGGGATCATCCCCATCCAGCAGCTCCAGGAGATGGTTCCTTCTTCTTGCGGGGTAAATTCAATAGTCTGTAACCCGGGCTTAAGATCAAACTTTAATCCTAACTTTGGAACCTGAATGCCGCCATTGCAGCCATTTAATTCTTTACCGTCAATAATCCACTTTACAGGAACTCCCTTCTGCAGCACAAACTTATTGGGATTCCATCCATAGCGGTTAACTTCCATGCGGATTTCCTGATACCCGTCTTTAAGCACAAGGCCGCTGGCAATTCCGTTGCCGGACAGTTCGGAATTGGCCGCAGATTCCGCAGCAGCCAGGGCGCTAAAGCCCGAAGTCAGGGAATTGAAATCATACCCGCTGCCGGTTAAAGCCAGGCCACGATTGATCATCACTAATCCTAAAATGATTACAATCACTCCCGAGGCTTTGAGGATTTTATGGGTTGCTTTGTTACTTATAAAACTGGTCAAATAGCCAAACCCCAGCATTACCGGGAGCGTACCCAGAGCAAAGATAAAGAGGATTTTGGCTCCTTCCAGCATGCTTCCTGTTCCTGCGGCCATAACGTACAAAGCCTGCAGGGGACCGCAGGCAATCATCAAGCCGTTTAATAAGCCAATGATAAGAGGACTCTTAGCATACTTGCCCGATTCCTGCCCGGCAAACCTGCCGATAGCAGCGGACAAGCCAGTCCAGCCAAACTTTCTTAAAGCGGGAATTACGTTGAGCATTTTTAGTCCATAAAGCAGTAAAAATAATCCGGCAATTATTCCCGCGAACCCCCTCATTTTTGGAGTAAAAGCGACAATGCTACCGATTAGCCCAAACACAGCACCTATAATAGTGTAAGAAAGTGTTTTCCCTACAGCATACGACAGATGCATCAGGTGGGGTTTTCTGCTTTCATTTACGCCTTTAGCGGTGTAAGAAACCACAAAGCCGCCACACATGCTCACGCAGTGAAAGCCGGTAAGCAATCCCACTAAGAACAATAGGCCATAACTCATATTTTGGCTAATTTCCGGTAATTGGATGCCATCAAAAAGACGGAGTATGAAATAGCCTGCTACAATTACACCTAATATTATAAATATTAAGCCCCATTTGCCCCGATTTTGTTTTGTTTCCTGGGCATTGCAGTCTTTGGGAATACTGCCTTCCCTTAGAGAACTGCTTTCTTCCCTTTCTCTTTCCTGCAGGTCTTCACAAGTATAACCTTTTTCTTCAATGGCTTTTTTAATTTCCTCAACAGAAATTTTTTCATCATCAAACTCTATCCAGGCTTTTTCCGTAGCATAATCCACATCTATGCTTCTTACTCCGGGAAGCTTAAGTGCCTGTTTGGCAATGACTTTTTCACAGCTATTGCAAGTCATTCCTTTAGTGTTAAATTTCTTCTTAATCAGCATTTTGTACCACCTCTTTTAGATGCACCGCTTCTCTTAGAATTTAGTATACCCCCCTTAGTAGCTTGCTTTTCCAGCTGATGATACTTATAGCCTGTTATGGCAATTCCCAATATCGTTCCCTGGGAAATTAAGCACCCAATACAAACAACACCAATAAGGAAAAATTCAGCGTAGGTTAAATAAAAAGAGAAAATCAAAGCCGGTATGGCCATGAGCAGGAAAAGCTTAGGATGGGTTAATAAATACGTAAAGCCATTCCCGTGAATCTCCCTGTGAATCTCTACTTTTTTGTTAATATGATACAGACTAAAACTAACCAATCCCAATATTGAATAAAACATTACCCCCAGCACGGCAATCGGAATTCCCCACAGCTCAGCATACCTGCTTTTACTTGCCAAGCTGCAGGAGAGCTTATTATTGAAATCGCAAAGGCTTTTTCCGGAATAATGAACATTAATTAAATAGCCGGAAACAATCGCCCCTAACAGGGAAAGCACAATTATTGCCAATAACAGCCTTTGTTTTTTATGTTTCATTTTTATTCAATTTTACTTATTCCAGTTTTTTGCTTTAGTGTATTAAACAACTTTGTATCCTTCTTTGGCAATTATGCTTTTCACTTTTTCCAGAGTTATTTTGCTTTCATCAAATTCAATTGTTGCAGTTCCTTTTTTGGTGTCTGCATGACTTTTAACTCCAACTTCTGCCAAAGCATCGCTAATCAGAACCTCACAACTCTTACAATGCATTCCTTTAATATTTAGATTCATTTTTTTCATAATCTCCTCTCCTTTCCTTTTTCTTTAGATTCATTTTTCATTTTTCAACTTTTATTTTTCAGCTCCTGCTCAATTATCTGCCCAAATACAGAAAAGGGCTGTGCTCCAACCACTTCCTTGCCGTTAATAAAAAAAGCCGGCGTTCCACTTACCCCCAAACTTTGACCGTCCTGCAGGTCTTTTTGCACTTCCGTTTTCATTTTTCCTGAATCCAGGCACTGGTTAAATTTAGCAATATCTAATTTCAAATCCTGAGCATATTGCTTAAAGGCATCTATTCCTCCATCTACGCCTTCTTCAAAGAGCTTGTTGTGCATTTCGTAATACTTGCCCTGCTCTCCAGCACATTCCGCAGCTTCGGCTGCCTTCTGGGCATTTTGGTGGAAATTCAGGGGGAAATCTCTATAAACAAATTTAACTTTTCCAGTTTTAATGTATTTTTCTTCTATTTGGGGAAAAGTTTCTGTATAAAATTTCTGGCAGAAGGGACACTGGTAATCGCTGAATTCCACTATCGTCACCGGAGCGTTTTTGTCTCCTTTAACAGCATCATCATCTGCTAATTTACTTTTGTCTATTGCCGGAGCAGAAGGCGGCTCTGGAAAATTATCCGCCGGCTTATCGCCCGGAATACTGTCGCCCGGAACATTTCCTGCGGCTAAGTTAGATAAATTGCTGATTTTATAAGCCACAAACAATAAAAGCAAAATCTGCAGGAGCATGCCCACAGCCATAAATTTCTGGAAATTGCTTAACTTTTTTTTCTGATGATGCACATCTTCCTCATGATGCTGATGCACATTTTCCACATTATCTTTGTGTTGTTTTGTATGCTGCTCTGAATGTTCACTTTTCTCTTTCTCAAAATAAGCCATTTTTCAATCCTCCTTTATTTCTATTCGTCTTCGTTTATTTTCATTTCTTCGTTTGTTTTTATTCATCTTCATTTGTTTTTATTTCAGTTTTGTCTATTTTCATTTCAGTTCCCTCTTCATTTTCTCATATTCTGGTTTGTTTATCTCTCCCCTGGCGTATCTTTCCTTAAGTATTTCCAGGGGGCTGCTGGTATGGCCTTCTTTTTCTTTATTATTTTCTTTATTAATTAGCCTGATAGCCAGCCAGACAATTCCTATAATAATTGCTATCCAGAGGAGTGTTCCCAGGATCATTCCCAGATATCCTCCCCCGGCGTATCCAAACCCAAGCATAGGGCAAGCATAGACCATTTTAATCACCTCAAACAAAACGGAAAGCTCCGGCTTCAAGATCAGCTGTTTTTATTACCATCTGTCCATCTTTAATTTCATGGGGCAGATAACTAGGCCAGCAGCCATAGCCTTTATTTTTAGTTCCTAATCCATCAATGCTGAAAACCCGGCCACAATTATTGCAAGTGATATTCGCTCCTGTCTGCCTATAGCCTTTCTTTCCGCCGCAGACATCACAGGCATCAAAAGCAGTTCTTACTTTGCTATCTGAGCCCAGAATAGCGAAATAGGTTACTTTAATGCCGCTGGCATCGTAATCAAATTTCTTCAGTTTACCAGTAATGGTATTAATTGGAATTTTTACTAAACCTTCTTTATTATAAGTTACCGCATTATCAGTAGCGGCTAATTTGTCTTCTGTTTTGTTTTCGGAGCATCCGCTTAATAAAAATGCTGACAACAAAACAGCTGACAAAACAGCTCCCAGAGCAATTATTTTTGTTTTCATGCTTAGAATAAGAATGAAACACCTTATAAGCACTTGTATGAAACTAGTTTCAGCCTCTTTTTTAAGGTAGAATCAATTGCTTTTACCGTCGTAAACCCACCACAAATCTGGGTTTGATTTGACAAGTTTTGCGGCAGTTACAAGGTTTCGCGCCAGCCTGCGGGCTTCTTCTTCATAGCATTCTATCCTTAATTTTCCTTTATCTCTGTACGTGCCATCGCAAATTGTGTTGTTGGCATATACATTGCTAAACGGCGGGAAGAGCATGCCAAAATGGTTAAGGGTCATAAATAAGGATGAAATTGTCAGTGAAGAGCCTATTTCATGCCCGCTGGTGATTATGCCGGCTACTTTCCCGGTGAATCTTCTTAAGAAACCGGAGCCGAATTTTTCATTTGCATTGGCTTCTATCCATTTGGTGTGTTTGATGTTGATCTCTTTATTTTTGGCATCATCCGGCTTTGCCGGGGAGAGGCTCCCGTCCATACTTATTAATCTGTCGAGAAACAAGCCCATTAACGACGAAATTTTAAAATTTTGAACTGGTGTTGCCCAAATGATTACATCTGCCCAGATTACCAAATCATACAATTTATTGGTCATATCATCTGCATATTCTGTGCCTTGCGGATAGCACGAGCATTTATAGTGGCATTGAGCATTCGTTGTACTATAACAGCCTTTACATGGCTGAATATCATAATCTCTTAACTTAAGGAGTTTTATTTTGGCGCCACGCTTCTTTGCTTCATCGAGACTTTTGACAAGAAGCCATTCCGTAGTTGAATTTTCCTGCGGGCAGTCATCGGCAGACCTCCTGCTGCCGCTAATTCCAAGAACACGTATTTCCTTTTCAAAGAGATGTTTTTTTATTTGGCTTGCCTCTTTTAGTGCTTCTTTTTGCCTTTCTTTGAACAGGGTTAAAAGTTTTTTGTCAGCTTTCATCTTTAGCCCCTCTTTTCACAACGATTTTGATATCACCCTATTTTAAAAATCTGACATTTTAGGATCGCATTAACATTAAAAACCTAATTTTTTATCTGATTTTTCATCTAACTTTTTATCTAACTTTTTAATATCACAATATTGGTCATGCCCCTTCTTTTCCTTTCAATTAAGCTTTTCCCTTCTAATCTGTCTAACAAACGGGTAACCTTGACTTTGTCAAGATGGGATTGCTCTACTAGCTCTGATTGGAATATTGTCCCTTCTGCATCCAGAATCTTCTCAAAAATAAGTTTTTCGTCGCCACTTAAGTCACCTATTATTTTCCGGTAATTTTCTTTTGTGAGCTTCTTTGGCTCAAGCTGTTG
Organism: Nanobdellota archaeon; assembly: GCA_040751885.1. Classification (GTDB taxonomy): domain Archaea; phylum Nanobdellota; class Nanobdellia; order Woesearchaeales; family GW2011-AR9; genus JBFMFP01. The sequence goes on along the minus strand of JBFMFP010000028.1, from coordinate 348 downwards.
TTTTACGGTTATAACTTTTGTTATTATTTTTTCCTCTTTGCCAAAAAATATCAAATATAATCCAATTATGATCACAAAAGCCATTATTCCTATACTAATATTTGTTTGAAAATCAATTGTGCCCCACATGGGACAAGCCGGGCCATGCGGACAAGCGGTGTCCACAATGTTGGTTAACGCCCTATTGAATGAAAGTATTATGAAACCTATCAAAGCGGCAATTCCGACAATTACAAAGCCTACAATTCTGTTTTTCATATTATGACCAGATAAATAATCTTATTTAAATAACTTCTTAAAATAAACAATTTTCAATCTTATTTAAATAACTTCTTAAAATAAACAATT
>JBFMFP010000027.1:0-16549 GCA_040751885.1 Nanobdellota archaeon | reverse complement strand
CTCATTGGAGGATACGATGGAAATTTTACGCATTTTTCTTAATATATATTTGATATATATTAAGTTTTCGGTGCTGAAGAATATGATTGGGAAATCAAAGAATTATAGAGTATGGCTTAATACATACGGTTTTCTTTCTTCATTTAAAAGAAAATTTCGCTCAACAAATGGAAAGTATACTCACTCGCATAAATAATTGAGCGAATAGATGCTCGTTCGTAATAAGCAAAGCGCACTGTTCATGCTCAAATATTTGTGCGCTTTGCTATAAGAATTAACAAATTTCTTTAATTTTGCCTTTAAATCATCAAAATTATCAACTTGAAAATGGTTCTGAAAAGGAATTACTCTTGTTTGATTAAGTCTTTGTGATTCTTTAAAATAGAATAAACCTGTTACAAACACTAAACGTGTAAAATAAGTTATTAAATCTACTAATTCAGAGTGGTGTCCTAATCTTATATCTCTTCCGGCAGGAGCGAAATAGAAAATAGGAATAATAAAAAAATCTTTATCATTAGATAAATTTAACAGGCGTATAAATTTAGTATCATATTTCCCTTCAAAATTAGTCTTGGTGGTTACATCATCAATTAACACTGTGTTTACATATCCTTCTTGCTTTAAAAATTCCTGTAACTGTTTAATTTCACTTAAAGATAAATCGTCGTAAGAAGACAATAAAATAGGAATCATTTGTTCTTTTATACTAATTTCATCATTGCTATTAGAACTATCTATTGCCTTTTGGGCGGCTTCCAAAAAATTAGGAATATTCTTCTTAAACTTCTCCATTAAAAAAATAGTTACTTAAAAATTCATTTATATTGTTTGCTGTAGTAGAACATTTACAAAGCGTCTTTTATGTTACCAAAACTTAATGCACAAGAGTATAAGAAGTGTTTCCAAATGTCAAAAAGTTTAACCGGCCAATGGTAATTATTCAGCTTCCTGAATCAAGTCATTTCATTCGTGCAGAGTTCCTAGTTTGCTTACCAGCAAAAGTCAAAATGCTTAACGCATTTCGACGTTCAGCAAAGTCGTTAGGGTCACTTTGTTCCCGAGTTGCCTGTCAGCAACCTTGGTCGTGATACATTCACTTTGTTCATGTACCTCCTTCAGAGGCTTTGGCAAAATCCTTGCAATGATTATCGTCAGTTAATCCGACGTTGTCATGGAAGGGATTTTGACATTAATTTTCAGTATATGGCTCTACCAAATTCACTTATTGACCCTGACGCAAGAAATACGAAAACTATCGTATTTCTGCGCAGAAAATAAGTCGTTGCTTATTTTCTTGCGACGACTTTGCTTCACAAAGCTGAATAATTACGGCCAATGAAAACGTTTATATAATCTCTTCCGATACTTATTCAAAGTCATTCAAAGATATTACTATTTGAGAAAAATTACCTAAAAAATGATCACCCAAATGATCACCCTTTAGGAAAAAAGATAATAGGAAAAAAAAGAAAAAAAAGAGGCGCACACTTGGCAAGCATTAACGGGGACATCTTTTTGCAGCTGGGAGTTATCGTAATTATTGCTGCTTTTGCTGCATACATCCTGAAACTGCTAAAGCAGCCGCAGATACTTGCTTACGTTCTTGCGGGAATATTAATCACGCCCGTATTTAAGCTGGTAACTAACACCAGCGTGATTGAATCCATGTCCTTAATCGGAGTGGCTTTTCTTCTCTTCATAGTAGGCATGGAAATAGACCTCAAGAAACTGCAGAGTGTCGCTCTTGTTTCCACGCTGGGCGGAGGTATTCTTATCCTGCTTATGTTCGTCTTAGGCTACCTGCTGGCGCTTCTGCTTGGCTTCCTTAGCCTGGAAGCGGCATACATCGGCCTGATACTGGCATTCTCATCAACAATGGTGGTGATGAAGATTCTTTCCGACAGAAGGGAATTGAACACTTTGCACGGAAGAATTATCGTCGGCATTCTCTTGCTTGAAGACATTGTCGCAATATTTGCCCTGTCAATACTGACATCCGTTTCAGAATTCACAGCTTCACTGTTTGGGATAGCATTGCTGAAATTTGTTGCCCTTTTCGCAGCAGCATTCTTATGCAGCAGGTACATCTTTCCCTACGTGTTTAAATTTGCTGCCCAAAAACAGGAGCTCCTGCTCATTTCAGCACTTTCGGTGTGCTTTATCTTTTCGTTAGCGTTTTATTACGTTGGATTTTCCATCGTCATCGGCGCATTCCTTGCCGGGGTAACTTTAGGCAACCTGGAATATAACCTGGAAATTATCAGCAAAGTCAAACCACTGCGTGACTTCTTTGCCCTGCTTTTCTTTGTCTCGTTAGGCATGGGGCTGTCTTTAAGCAACTTACAAAAAATGTGGTTGCCGCTCATTATTCTGACAGCCATAATTATGCTGCTGAAACCCCTGATTATTATGACCATTTGCTCTTTGTTCAAATACACAAAAAAGCCGGCATTTCTTACTGCAAGCTCTTTAGCACAGACTGGAGAATTTTCCCTGATCATTGCTGTTCAGGGCCTGGCCTTTGGGCACATCTCAGAAGATTTCTTCTCGCTGGTCGTGCTGGTAATGGTCACAACTATAACTTTATCTACATATTACATCAAATGCAACCAGTGGCTGTATAAAACATTAAAACCGCTTTTGGGTATTTTTGATGTTTTCACAACTAAAAAAATGGAATATCACCCCTCCGATGTCAAGCCAAAGATAGTCCTCTGCGGGCACAACCGCATTGGCTACAGCATCGTAAACAAGCTGAAAAAGGCCAAAAAAGAAATTCTTATCGTAGATTACAACCCGGAAATAATCTCCCACATGGTCAAAGAAGGATACAATTGCATTTATGGAGAAGTTACCGATGAGGAAATTACTGAACGCATGAATTTAAGAGGGATAACCATGCTTATCTCCACCGTCCCGGAAATTCAGGACAATTTATTCCTGCTCAAAAAAGTCCGTGCCGTAAACAGGCGGGCAAGGATATTTCTTACCGCCGGCACTATTGATGAAGCTCTTAAACTATATGAAAACGGGGCGGATTACGTAATCTTGCCGCACTTCTTGGGCGGGGAGCATGCATCAAACCTCATTGAAGAAATCCGCATGAAGCACACTGATTTGAAAGAAGAAAGAAAAACGCACATCTGGGCGCTGAAGAAAAGAAAAGAAATCGGGCACGAGCATCCGAAGAATTAAAGATAGATTAAGGAGAAACCAACAAAAATAGTAAAACGAGAAAGGGCTATCGGGAAAAAACGCAAAAGTTCAGGGAAGAAAAATCTTACTCCGGAAAAAATTTCTTTATCTCTTCTTTTAATTTTTGTATATAAAGATTGAATTGGAGTTCTACTTCTTTCCAGTCTTCAAAGCTTATCAAAGTACCATAATAATGAATTCCATTTCTTTTTGTACGAACTTTTTCAAAAAAAATCCCAATCAAATTCTAGTTCCGGATGTTTCTCGCAGAGATATGAAAACAAGCATTGATGATTATCTATTTTTATTTTTTCAAATTCCAGAAAAGATTCGGTAAGTTCATGCAAAGCATCATAATATAATTTGTAAATGCTATTCCATTGGCTGCTTTGCTTGGGCAGATTTTTTTTGATTAGATTTGCTGATTCTACATCGGCATCGGCAATTTTCAGTGTGGATTTTATCTTTTCGGTGTCTACTTCTTCTTTAAAAATAAATCTTCCTTCTTTTTTGCATTTTAAAAATGCTTCTTTTTGATTAAGATATTTAGGCATTGATATCAACCTTAACAAAGTTTAAGTTTCCTTTAAGAATTGTCCCTTTAATAATGTTTGTGGTTAATCCGGTTCCCAATTTAGCTAATTCTTCCCTGTTGCGGCAGATAAATAGCTGGATATCTTTATGCAGTCTTATTTCGTAATCGGCTATTTTTAATCCGTCCGGCTCACCATAGATAAAAATGTCAATATCGCTGTTTTTATACCAATCTGAACGAGAAAAACTTCCAAATAATATTATTGTTTTAGCTTTCTGCAGTGAACTAAGGTGATTTAAGAGACCGCTGTGATGCAATTTGTTTAAAGCAAATAATCTTTTCTCATTTTTGTATTGGGGGGAGCTGTGATTACTTATGTAATAAGGCATTTTGCTCTTTTCTTTTATCCTTTTAATGAGTTTTTTTTTAATGAGTTTCTTTAGCCATTTGTCTGCTTTGCTTCTGGTGATTTTAGCTTCTTTAAGTATCTCTTCAAAATGCCATTCTCTAGTTGGACTTTCAAAAAACAGTTCAACTATTTTTTCTTCTTTGCTTTTCATAATAGTTTCTATGATGGGAACTATTATTTAAATGTTTCTTACAGGATTGTGGATTTTGAAAAATGGGGCGGTTTTTTTAAATCGGACTGTCGAAAGAAAAAGAAACATATATAAATATAAGGATATTCATTTAAGCTAAAAATCATTTAAACTAAAAATTATTTAAGCTGAAAATTATTTAAGCTGAAAAAAGTGGTGGACGCACAGAGCATTAAAAAGGCTGTAATAGGAGTAGCAGCAGTTCTTGTTGTAGTCATAGGTATTTATATCCTGGCAAAGTACGGCGTGGGAACTGGTAAAGCCATTGAGATGCCGGAAGGGTTCTATTGGGAAGAGGGGAGCGAACCTGAGCTTAATCCTTCTAAGGAAGACGAATGTGAGAAAGCTCCTGTAACTATTAAACCAAAGGTGATTTCACTTGACTCAAAAGAGTCTTTTTCTTTGCCAAATGCTTGTTGTAGTTCTGAAGAGGTGTGTGGACTTAGTAGTCTCACTTTTACTCTTCTTTCACCAAACTCCTATGGTTGTTACAAGCAAAATTCTTATGCGCCTCTTTACAAGCCATATATAGATAAAGCAAACTTTCTGTGCGACAAATTTGATGGGAAATTGAATTGGTATTATTGTGATAAAGAAGGGGCTTTATCTTCAAACAATAAATTTATTTGCACTAATGTCAACTTTAAAGATTATTTAAATAGTAAAGATAAACTTATTGGTAAATGGCAAGTTTGTGATGAAAAAACAAAAAGCAAACTTGTCAGCGACAAACTCTGCACCGGCGAGAAATGGCTTGCTTGCGACAAAGATTTCAAAGGTAAACTCTCTCCTGAAGGCAGCTATTGGTGTGATGGAAGCAAATGGAGCAACAAGTTTAACATGGATTTTGTTTTAGAATCAGGTGATGGATTTTATGAAGTGGTTGCAGAGAAGGGTAAGCCGGCTAAAGATTTGGGTAAACCTTTAGGACAAACGAGCCTGTGCGATAAAAATACCGGGGATTTGGGCTCTATAGCTACGCTGTGCACGATAAATGAAATTCCTGTAAGTTCCATCTCTAAAATTGCTTCCGGGAATGAAAAGTTTCAGACGTATTCTGGAAATGGTTTATCCTGGCTTTTCCTTTATGAAAAAGAAGAAGTAAATAAGAAAGTAAGTATTATTTCCCTAATAGACGTATCCGACCAAAAAGAAGTGAAACTGGCTTTAGGCACTGCTTCCAAAAATTTGATTAATAGCCAGAGAGTAGCCATGCTTCTTGACGGGCAGTATTATATCCTTTCACATCCTAAAGACCAGCTGCTCAGTTTAAGCTCATTGAAAGTAACCCATGTTCCAACACTTAAAGAATTTTCTGCTGAAAAGATTCCTGCAAACAAAGTGCAGTTTTCCGTGTTTGCGAAAAAGGCTATAGTAATTAATATCGATCAGGGTGGAGATAACTTAGTCATCACTTCTGCCCAGCCGCAGGAAAAAGCAGCCGCCTTTGTCACTCCTTTTAAACTTGCTGAAGAATATGAAGTTCCTTTTGACCTGGAAAATCCGGCAGAATTAATTGATGTGAAAAGAACAATTACCGTCTGCAGCAATGACAAGCCTGCAGATCCGCAGGTGCTCCTTGTCTGCCTGGATGACAAATATTTTTTCACGTTAAAGAAGGATGTCCTGACTAATGTTACTATCAATAAACAGGAAGCAGCTTTGCTTTACCAAATCGTTGACGGAAAGAAAGAAGCGTTTATTTTCCTCCTGAAACGGCTGGCTAAGAGTGATACCGATATGTTGTATAATGACTTTATAGATAATTTAGTCAGCGGGAAGCGTGTAGCTTTGCTCTTTGAAAAGAGCATCTACCTTTTAGAGCACGAAGGAAAGATGCTTTCCCTTCCTGCAACTGAGCTGGCATCTTTCAGCGAGGAAGGCTCAACCACTTTCAAGGCTTTAGGCAGCGAGAAGAAAGTAGAATACCTTATCCCGGAAGGAAAAATCACCTTAAGCCGTGATTTCGTCCAGCCCCCCCCGCCGTTTAAAATCAGTGCTTTAACTAAGTTAGAGGTGCTTGGCGTTCCTCTGAACTTAAATGAGCTGCTCTTCACCACCATGTCTTCACAGGTTCCGGTAAATGTCCAGCCGGACTTAGGCATTGTTCAGAAAAGCGACGATGACACGATCAAAAACAAAGATTTGTTTAAGATCGTCAGCAATTTAGACAAAGTGGGCAAGCAGAACCTTTTCTTCAAGCAGCCTGTGGTGATTGGAGATACTTTGGTGTATTATTTTGACGCTTCAGCCAGCGGAAAGGATTTCATCAAAATGGTCAAATTTTATCATCTCTATGACCTTACTGAGCAGCAGCAGGAGCACAATTTCAGCAACCAGTTTGTGGACATATTTACCGCAGGAAATGAGCTGGCCCTGAAGTTTGCAGATTCCTATTATCTTCTGGGATATAGGGGCAAGAGCGGGTTTTTCAGCATCAAGGATCTTACTTTAACAACGCTGGAAAAGCAAAACCAGACTCTTGCGGAAACAACACCGACAACAGCAACATTTAATGTGCCGGAAGGGAAGATTAAAATAACTGTTGACGATCCCAACAACAAAATTTATTTTGAATCCATAAGCTCCCAGATTCTGCAGATAGAACTCTTTGACGTTCTTAATTTCTCTACACTCTTAACTGCTGAGAAGAGAGTGAAGATAAACAATGTTGAATATCACATCTGCGATACAGGAGATATTAAGTACTTAAAATCACAGGTTTATTTGTGTTATGGCAACTCTGAAGAAAAGTTAGCTCTCGGGGAAGAGAAATTTATCCTTGAGAATAACGACCCCGGTAAGCCTATAGTCAGGTACAAATATTTAGGCGTGCTCAGCGGCAAGAAAGCTATTCTCTTCCAGAGCATATTTGCATTACCTTTACAGCCTTTACAATTACCTCTTGAATGGAGCAAAACTGCAGATACTCTTGCCCGCGGAAAGTACCCTTTGATTAAGAAAGGGGAAGATTACCTGGAATTGCAGGGAGGTGAGGAGTTAAACAGCTTTGTCCTTATAGATAAAAAGAATAATGAATATCCTATCATCATGCAGTCTGAAGAAGAAGCCTATGAAAACGGCACTGTTGTAGTCAATGGCGAGCAGGTCTTCTTTCAGAAGGAATTGGTTAAAAATATGATTCAGCTAAATGTTAAACTGCTGGACTCAAAAATAATCCCTGAAGAAGGCTTGATCATAAACAATTCAGGCAGCTTTGTTGCCGGTGTCGGTGGGGAGAAGTATGATTTAACTGTTGCTGAAAAAGGGGCTGAAAAAGGGTTGCCCATGCTCACTATTAAAGACAGCAACGGCAAATATGTCTTTATTGGCTTCATGCCTGTGGGCTGGCAAAAAACAGTTCTCTTAGCCGACGGGAACGTGATACTGATAGAAGTTAAAGACAAAACTGCAGTTGAAATAACCCTGGCAGAATGGGTATTGGTGGAGTAAATATGGGTAGAGTAAATATGGCGGAGCAGCAATAATTGGCGAAATAACAATAAAAAATGGCTAACAAAAGAAAAGCTGGAAAGAGGAAAGTAAAAAAGCTTAAAGTACAGGCAAAACCATACCTGAAAAAAACTGCGGCCAGTTCCGTCGGGGTGAAAGTAGGCGTAGCTGCAGCGCTCCTTGCTGTTCTTATCTTCATAGGTTTAATGTATAAATTTGCTGCTGTGGGCAAAGTCATTGAGATGCCCTCCCCGGCAGTTGATTTGACTGCGAAAGATTCAGAAAGTTTAGAGCTTTCTAAGTTCAATAAGATGGAAATGAAAGTCAAGCCCTCTGCAGGCAGCGTTTATGAATTAGTGCTTAACGTGACTAAAGCCGGCAAGGAGGGAGAAGAAATATGGTATTATGAATTATCTAACTGGACAGATTATAAAACCAAGGAGAAGGAAGTTTTGGCCCTGGGCATTTTAGGAAGCTATAATTCCAATTCCGGAGAAATTTATTTAGATAATGATTATATCGGCGATTTAGTGTTGAGTCTTGACGGGAGCAAGCTGAGCGTAGCTAACCTGAATTTTGTCGCGCCCCAGGCAGCTGAGATTGAGGCCTTTAACAAGGTTGACAAGGTGTACAAGAAAATTGATATTGATATCCTTTACTCAGAATTAAATAAAGAAACAGTTTATTATTTCAATGCCACGAGCACAAGCAAGCCGGCAGTCACAGCTTTGCTGGACAATGCTCCTGTAAAGCTGACGGAAACTGCTTCAGGCAAGGATTTCGTCTTTAGCTCATTTAGCTTAAAAAGCAGCACGGACAAGCCGCAGCAGTTAGTCCTCAGGGCAGATGTCAGCGGGAAGATTGCAGAAAAGAAATTCATTGTCGCAAATAATAATGTAATCTACAGGCTGGACGGGGCTCAAATTCCGGCGGTAAGTTTGTCCAAACAGGTAGTGGATAACCAAGAAAAGTATGCTCTTGCGTACGTATTTAAGAAAACCCAGGAATTGCAGCCCTTTGCCTTGCTGTGCGGAAATATGAACGTAGATGACCCTGCAATTAAGGCCAGCGTGGAGCAGATAGTCTCTTACGACGAGGGCATAGAGCAGTGGACAAGCAATGCCCCCTCTGATTTAAAGGCGATATTTGCCGGCAGGGGTTATTTCTTCAAGCTGAAGAAGGATGCCCAGTTGGGTTTCAGTATTTTTTGTGATGATTTGCCGAAAGCGAACCTTCCCCAGATGAAATCGGGATGGAACCTCTTGGGTGTAGGCGGATATAAGCCTACTAGCATTGATGAGCTGAAAGCAGAGCCGGGCAAAAAGATTGTCCAGATTCAGGAATATTACGGCAGCGACGAGATTAAAGAGTTAACTCCGGGAAAGGTTTATTGGGTTAAGGTAGAGTGAGTATTAGATTAAAGTAGTGAGTATTGGATTAAAGTAGATTGGATTAAACTAGAATGAGCAGAAAGATGAAAAGGGCAGTTGCTGTTTTAGGGTTTAGCGCTCTTATTTTATTGCTTTTCTCTCTTCTAGCCAGGGCTGCCGAGCAGCCTCCGAGCCTGCTCAGCCACCAGTTTTATGGTCAGGTGACTTGGGGAAGCGCTGATATCACTCCTACTGAAGTTTTGGTTAAAGTGGGAGATAAAAAGTACACCTCTAAAATTGAGAGCTCACCCTGTTCCGGAGATATATGCACAGGGAAGTACGGGTATGATCCTGAGAACCTCCTCAGGGTTCAGGGCAAGGTTAATGACAAAGTGCTCTTTTTTATCAATAATGTAAAAGTGAAAGAGTATCTTTACCAGGACGGTGCAGTAACTGAGCTGGAGCTAAGTCTGGCTGCGGGGGAAGAAGCAGCTCCGCAGGAGCCTGAGGAGGAAGTTGTTAAAGAAGTTGTTAAAGAGCCTGCTGTCGCTGAGCCGGCTGAGCTGCCTGCAGAGCCTGCAGCGGAAGAGCCTGCCGAAGCTGCTCCCGAAGAATATGTCGCTGAAGAGCCGGAGCCGCCGGCAGCTGAACAGGAAGCGTATGTATATGTCCCACCAACTCCCACTCCAAAGGAAGAGGTTTCTGAAGAAGCTGCGGTGGAAGAAAAAAGTTTCTTAAGCTCAAAGATGTATTTTATTCTCGGCGGAATGCTTGTGTTGCTCGCTGTGGCCGTGGCAATTATGTTTTTGCTTAAGAGGAGCAGGGGTAGGGCAGTTCAGGCAGAAAGCCCGCAGGAATACCAGCAGTAAGTTGAACGGTTTTATGGGATTTATGATTGTTTAATATTTTCTCTGCAGCTTTTTGCGATGTGATTTCATATAGGTTAACAAATGATTAAATTAAGCGCGATGTAAATTGTGTTTTTGAAAAGAAAAAAATACTCCCATTAGCAGAAAGATTAATAAAATAATATGCCTTACCCATACTAAATATGAAAGCAAATAATAAGATTAAAGAATTATTTTATAACCAGCCGACCAAACAATGGCATTTTGAACAGCTCCTCAAAGCAGCGGGATTGAGCCGGGCGCAAACCAACGAATGGTTAAAGAAACTTCTTCGGGAGAATATAATTACACGAATCAAACTTCCCGGAAAAATGCCTTATTATTCTGCCAATTATGAGCAACCACGCTACCAGAATAGCAAACGATTATATGCCCTGATGCAACTTCATGATAGCGGCTTGCTGGATTATTTGAGTTCATTAGAAAATGCCAAGGCCGTAATTCTCTTTGGCAGCTTCTCGCGCTGGGACTGGCAGGATGCCAGCGATATTGACATCTTTGTTTATGGCGATGTTGACGCTGTACTGGTAGGCAGGTTTAGGCCCAAACTGAAGCGGAATATTCAGGTCTTTGTAGGAAAAGATGAGCGGGATCTTAAGAAAATGGGGCCAGCATTGCTTAAAAATATCATAAAAGGCATTACTATCAAAGGAGACTTGCCTAAAGAGGTGATTTCTCATGCGGCAATTTGAAACCGTAGAAGAGGCATATAACTTCTGCGCATCCGAAGGAGACATAATCCCTTTGAGTGAAGTTGATGGCGATAGGATTAAAGCAAATATGCGTATCGCTGAGGAAGATTTACAAAGTGCACAGGATGCTGTTGTTAAGAAACGCTGGAATTCTGCATATAAATTGCATTATGATGTGTTGCATCAACTCGCTGAATCATTTATTCATTTGGATAAAATCAAAGCAAAAACGCATCTTTGCCTGTTTGCTTACTTGTGCGTCAAGCATCCAGAGTTGGAGCTTAATTGGGATTTCTTTGAGAAAGTGCGCACAAAAAGGAATGGCATTAATTATTACGGCACTCCGGTGACGGAGAAAGATTGGAAAGAAGTTGCTCCGGAATTTAAGTTGTACATAAGCCTGTTCAAGCAGAAAACTGGAGAAATGTTAAATAAGTTTTAAAAATAGTTACTAATTTTGGTATAAAAACGAAAACTTGAGTTAAACGGTTTTATGGGATTTATGATTGTTTAATATTTTCTCTGCAGCTTTTTGCGATGTGATTTCATATAGGTTAACAAATGATTAAATTAAGCGCGATGTAAATTGTGTTTTTGAAAAGAAAAAAGACAAATATCTTAAGTGGGAAATCTGACAGTTACAACTGTTCCCAATACCTGCCAAATCAAAGCAATAAACATTTTTTTCTCTTGATTTTACTTTAAATGATTTAGCAAAAAGGGCAAAATATTCTTTTCTTTGGTTTTTGTGCCACCAGGAACCGCTTTTAACATCTCCACTTCTTTTTCCCTTTCACTTACTCTTTACTTTCCATAACTTTTTCGTTTCAGTTTACAACTTCCCCCTGCAGCTCAAACACCCCCCTTTTGGCTATTTTTACCTTGACTATATCTCCGAGCTTGAAAATACCGCTGACAACCACAGGCTTATATGACCTGTTGCGGCCAATCCACTGGTTTTCTTCCTTTCCTTTTTCATCGATAATTATGTACCCTTCCCAGCCGAGCCATTTTTCGTTCTGCAGCTTGGAAATGTTGATAAAAATATCAGTAATTACTTTTGACCTGTGCTTGACGACATCTCCGGGCAGCTGTTTCATCCTGGCTGCAGGAGTCCCCGGCCTTGGCCAGAAACGGGAAATGTTTACAGAGTCGGGCGTAACGTCATGTATTATGCCCAGAGTTTCCCAGTACTGCTCTTCTGTCTCTCCGGGAAACCCGACAATTACGTCAGTCATTAAATTTAAATTAGGGACAGCTTTCCTGAAGGCATCAACCTGTTTTTTAAAGTCGGTGACAGAATATTTCCTCAGCATTTTGCCCAAAATTTCATTGCTTCCCGACTGCACGGGCAAATGCAGGAATTTAAACATCTTCTCATTCTGATAAATCTGAAGAAGCCTGTCCAGAATTGCCGGGACGTTATCGGGGTTCATCATGCCCAACCTGATTTTGAAAGAGCCGCTGATCTTAATGATTTCATCCAGCAGGGTGGGCAGATCCGTGCTTATATCCAGACCATAACATCCTGTATCCTGGGAAGTAAGCCAGATTTCTTTTGCTCCTCCGCTGACCGCTTTTTCTGCCCTGGCAACAATTTCCTCCAGGGGATAAGACTGTAAAGTTCCCTTTGCAGATTTGGTCTTGCAGAACGAGCAGTGCCCTAAGCAGCCCCGGGAAATGGGGACAATCTCAATTAACGGGTTCATTCTTATGTGTGGAGCATTAAGAGGGGGCATTTCGTTCATTTCCAAAAAATGGACGACATTGTCGTGCAATGCTTCTTCAACTGCTTCCACAATCTTATGGATTTGTTTTGTGCCCAGGAGAGGGTATTTTTTGAGTTTTTGCGAGTCGCATTGGGCGATGCAGCCGGCAATGACAAAGATTTTGTTGGGATACTGCTGTTTGAAATTATTCAGCGTTTTAAAGAAATCGTTCTCGGCAGGCGTTTTAACTGTGCAGGTGTTAAAGATAATTATGTCTGCTTCTTCCGCGTTGTCAACAAGCTTGAATTCAGCTTCTTCCAGCAGCCCGGACATCTGCTCAGAATCAGCAAAATTCTGTGAACAGCCGGCAGTGATGATATGGAATGAGGTCATGGGATATTTGAGGAGGTATTCAATTTAAAAATATTTGTGAATTAGAAATCATCATACAAAATTATCATAAAAGATTATTATAAAAAAATTATTATAAAAAATGATTATAGAAAATTATCATAAAGGATTATTATGAAAAAATTATTATAAAAACAAAAATCTTCGTAAAAAATAGTAGAAGCAGCTAAAACTCGTAGAAACAGCTAAAACCCTAACCTTTCCAAAATCACATCAGCGTCAAATTCTTCCAGGTCTTTATACTTTTGTCCCGTCCCCAGGAATAAAATGGGCTTTTTGATGGTGTAAGAAATAGACAAAGGAGCCCCGCCCTTTTCGTCTACATCCGCCTTGGTTAAAATAGCGCCGTCCAGCTCTACCAGCTCATTGAATGTCCTGGCCTGCTCAATGCAATCATTGCCGGTGATGCTTTCCCCGACAAAGATTTTCATGTCCGGCTTGGTTACGCGGATGATTTTTTCTAACTCCTGCATTAAGTTTGTGTTGGAATGCAGCCTTCCTGCAGTGTCAATCAGGACTATATCCAGTTCATTTTTTTCTGCATACCTGATGGCATCATAAGCTACAGCCGCGGCATCGGAGCCGTATTCGTGCTTGATCATTTTTACGCCCAGCCGGTCAGCGTGCTCTTCCAGCTGCTGTATTGCTGCTGCTCTGAATGTATCACAGGCAGCCAAAACTACGGAGAGATTGTTTTTCTGGAAATAATTAGTCAGTTTAGCGATGGAAGTGGTCTTTCCCGTTCCGTTTATGCCGAAAAAGGCAATTACAAAGGGCTTTTTCTTCTCTTTCCTTTTCTCTTTAACTCTGGCAATAAGGTCTATTTTCTCAAAAGAAAGCACTTCTCTGAGAGTCTGTTTAAGTGTTTCTTCAATTTTTTGGGGTACGTCCCGGGGAAGCGGCCTGTCCACAAGCTCCTCTTTAAGATCGTCTTTGATTCTCTCGATAACTTCCACAGAAACATTATTCTCCAGCAGGGCCATCTCTAAGTCCCAGAATAATTCCTCAAATTTCTCTGCAGAAATCTTTTTAGTAGTAATAGTTTCTTTTATTCTGGCAAAGAATGATTTTTTTCCCGGCTCTTCTATAACTTCTCCTGGCTTTCCTATAACTTCTTCTTCAACTTCTTCTAATATTTCTTCTTTTTTTGTTTCTTTTTTTGGAACTTTTTCTTTCTTTGTTTTTTCTTCTCTTGTTTCTTTTGCTGAAACTTCTTTCTCTTTGATTTTATCTTTTATCTCTTCTTTTCTTTCTTTCGGCTTCTCTTTGATTTCTTCTTTCTTCTCTTCTTTTTCTCTTTTAGGGATTTCTTTCTCTCTTTTCTCTTTAATAATCCCTCTTTCTTCTTTTTTTTCAACAATCTCTTCTTTTTCAACAATTTCTTTTTCAGCCGGTTTTTCAACTACTTCAGCTTCCAGCTCTGTTTTCCTGGAAAAAATGGACAGCGTTTTCTTCAGCTTTTCTTTTAATTTTCCGAACATGCCTGCACCTTACTTCCTCCTTTTTCTTCTTTTTTGTTTTTCTCTTCTTTTGCTTTTTACTTTTTTCTTCTTTTACTCTTCGCCTTCGGCAGTTTCTTTGCTGTTTTCCCTGCCGTTTACAGCTTCGTAAATCTGTAAGGCCTGCTTCTGCAGCTCCTGCAGCACTTTTTCAGCCTGCTTAAAATTGCTTAGTATGGTTGTCCTTTGTTCTTCCAGCAGCCGGATCGCCTCAGGAATAGTCCTTTCCACAGCCACTCCTGCTCCCATGTTGACAATAAGCTTCTCGTTGTCTTTCAACTCTCCGTGCAGGAAAATCCCGTCAGCAACCGGGGCAAGAATTTCCGCATTAAGAGCAGTTTCCGCGAGCTGGACAAGGCTGGCAATAGCCACATTAAGCTCATTATTTTTTTCGCCCAGGGCTTCCATGTGCCCGGAAATCTTCTCAATCTGCTTTTGCAGCTGCTGAAACTGGATGTACATTTCTTTGAGTTTTTCCTGTGTAAATTCGTCTTCTTTAAGTAGGGGTCTGTCTTCTTTAACCCTTTCTGTTTTTTTTTCGCTCATTTTCGTGTTGATAGTCTTTTTTTTCTCCTGTTTTTATTGTATTTTTAAAGCGGTTAGAAAGCGGTTTTATAAGATTTTTGGAAGGAAATTTTCATTAAGATTTATGCAACAGTGTATCTCGCACCTTCGCTTACGATTTTAAAATCCAGTTTTTCTGCTTTAACCCTTTCTCCCCTCTTGCTTAAAAATCCGCTTATGGAATCTCCCACCTGATTGCAGAAAAAAGCCTTAGCTAAAACATAATCTAAAGAAACAACGGTTAGCCAGTCTCTGTTTTCCTGATAATAGCCAGCATCTCTCTCTTGCAGAGTGTCGGCAATAAGTATTTTTCCGCCGGATTGCCTTAACCTTTCTTCGGCAGTAAGCCCATTTTTTGCACTAAAGACACCGTGCGTTGCGCAACAATGAGCTTCTGCTCCCAGGCCGATAAGGTACTGAAGCGGGCCTTCCTTTGGGCCCCCCGGATCTACTTCAGCTTTACCAGCAATAGAGCCGCAAGTGTCAATAATGTCTTCGGCAATGATTAGCTTCTTGCCTTTAATGTTGTGTCGGACATCCAGTCTGGTGTCGGCTTCGCTATGAGCTTCCCGCAGTTTGGTAAAGACATCCCAAGGGCATTTTAACAGCCGAGCCATTTTATCTGTTCTTTTTACTCCGCCTGCATCTGCGGCTACTACTTCTACATAATTAGCAAAATCAGAGGCTTTATAGCCGTTTTCCCTGCTTAAGCGCTCTCTGTAATAAGCAGCAAAGTCAGGACTTGCGGTTAAAGCATCAACCGGACCGTCCCAAAAACCCTGCTCCTGGTCCGCATGGAGATCAAAAGTGACAATCCGGCGCAGTAATTTTTTGGCTGCTGCAGCATCGAACAAATTAAATAACATTTTTGCGCTGATCGGAACCCGGCCATCATCTTTTTTGTCCTGTCTTAAGTAAGGGAGAAAAGGGGCGTATAAAGTAATTGAATTAACTCCAGACCTCATTAGACCATCTAAAGTTACGCATAACTGTATAAGGTAAGAATCAACTATTGAACCTTCATTTTGTTTTGCTGATTCCTCAGCTAAAAGAGGATCTTTAGGTAATTTGAACTTGAAGAAAAGATGAACGTCTTTTTCTCTTACATTGTCCCCAACTCTCACAAAGGATTCCCCATTGTAGTGGCGCTTAATCTGCCGGCTGCAAAATTGCAGGTTTTTTGCTTTCATCCCTTCGACTCTTTCCGCTTCCTCTGGAGAAGGATTGTCAAACTCTTTACTTACTCTTTCGTGGATCTTTGCCAATAAATGGGATCTATCGCTATCCCACCGATAATTGTCTATGAGAACAGCGTTGCATAAATCATCTAGTCTTTTTTGTCGCTTAGCCCTTTCGTGAGCACTCCTGTAAGCACACATATTGAAAGGCATAATTAAATCATTTATAATTTTTTTCCTACTGTAAAACAATTATCAGGAAAAAAGGCTGCTGAATGTTTAACCAAATGCGTAATACTTTCAGTGAAGTGAAGCAAGACCATTAAGGTCAACAAGGTGAAATTGGTTGTGCTACATACGGGAAATTGAGAACAAAATCCTAACGACAGAACAATCAGTTTCCGAACAATTAACTATCAGGGATTTTGCCAAA
>JBFMFP010000026.1:0-17122 GCA_040751885.1 Nanobdellota archaeon | reverse complement strand
AAATAGGTAAAAAGTATGAAAATAGGTAAAAAATAAATTAAACCAAAAATAAATTTTAAAAACTAAAAAATAATAAGAATAAATAAAAAAATTAAAAAGAAATAAAGAAACATAGATAATTCTGATAGTTAGAGCACATTTTAGTACATCCTAACTGACGACAAATAATTAGGAAATTTTGCTCTAATCAAGGGAATTATCTATAAGATTAAAAAAATTAAAAAAATTAAAAAAAGAGATAAGAAAATGAAACAACTCATTTCTACTTTATTTGTCTTGTTAATTTTAGTGAATAGTGTTTTTTCCCAAGAAATGTTTAGCCGGGAAAATATAGAAGTTCTGGAGGAAGAATACGCGGAAGAAATAGTGCTCATTGAAGACCGAGCCGGAACAACGCCGGACAGCCCCTTATATGTAGTAGACGAAGTTGTGGAAGATGTGACCTTGCTCATCAAAAGCGGTGAGGATAAAGCCGAGTATGCTTTAGCGGTCAAGGAGGAGAAAGTGGCCGAAGCGACCTTAATGGTCGGAGAAAATAAATCGGAAGAAGCCCTGCAATCTTTAGTTAAGGCCAACAATGTTTCCAAAATTGTCGTAGAAGAGGTCGGTTTGAAATTAGGAGATGAAGCCTTGGCCAAAGGGGAAATAAGCAAGGAGATGTTAGAGCTTCTCAAAGGAAAATTACCTACGGAAGCTGAATGGAATGAGGTCAGTACTTTGATTGACAATCAGATGAATCAGGAAGAGAAGATAAAATTAGCAAGCAGCTTAGCGAAGAAAGTGGGCAGTTATTGCGGGGAGTTGGCCAAATTAGACTTTAAGTTAATGGAAGAAGACGGGCACTGCGATCCGGCTCAGGCACCCGAGTGGTTAAAAGGATATATCGAGGAAGATTTAGAAAAAAGGCAGAAAGAAGCTGAGGAGATGATGCTGGAAATGATTACTACCTGCATTAATGATCCCCGTGAATGTGACTGCAGCCAGATTCCCGTGCAGAGCGAGCGGCAGGACTGCGAGAAGAATACCCGCTTAGCCATTAGGTGTGAGTTTGAAGAGGATTTGTCGGCTTGTGAGGAATTGGATAAGGAGCCAAAAGTGCCGGAGGGCATACCGGATTTTTTAAAGCCCGTATTTGAAGAAAAAATCACCGAGCTGATCGAGAAAAAAGAAAAAGAAATGTTTGCCAAATTTGCCCCGCCGGAATGTATCGAAGCGGGCTTAAGCACTAAGGAAGATTGCGAAGAGTTGATGATTGAAAAATATGCGCCTCCCGAATGTAAAGAAGCAGGAGCCTTTACACGGGAAGAATGTGAAGCTTTAATGATGGAGAAATACGGAGCTCCGCCGGAAGAATGTATAAAAGAAGGCCGGCCTATTTCCCGGGAAGAATGTGAGGCAATAATGATTGAGAAATTTGATATTCCAGACGAGTGCATCGAAGATGGGCATCCCATCAGCGAAGAAGAATGTCTGGCCATCATGCTGCCGTCAGAATGCAAGGAAGCAGGCGCTTATAGTAAAGAAGAGTGTGAGAAAGTAATGAGAGAAAAAGGAGGTGGGGAAGGAGGTCCACCGCCAGAATGTTTGAGGGAGGGAGAATTTATTGGTCAGGAAGAATGTGAGCAAATTATGGGAGAAAAAGGAGGAGGAGAGATTGGTGGTCCGCCACCAGAGTGTATGAGAGAAGGGGAATTTATTGGGCAGGAAGAGTGTGAAAAAATAATGAAAGAAAAAGGGGGTGGAGGGGCAAGAGGACCTCCGGGAGCAGAATTCCCAGAAGAATGCCCTCCTGTCTGTGCTATTTTTTGCGAGTACGGGCATAAATTAGATGAATCTGGTTGCCCTACTTGTGAATGCAATCCTCCGCCGGAAGAAGGGAAAAGCTTAGTTGAAGAAAAATGGCTTGGTTACGAAGTGCTTCCCGTAAGGGAGGATTTAGTTATTATTAAAAACCCCGAAACAGGAGAATCTGAAACGGTAACTAAAGAGCAAGCCAAAGAATGGGTCGAAGAAAATATGGGAGAATATGTTGAGGAAGAAATCAAGCCCGGGGAAGAGTTAAATGAACTAAAAGAAAATATTGAGGAAAATATTGAGCAATTAAAAAATTGGAAAGAAAAAGAAGATTTGGAAGGATGGGGGGAAGAAATTCCGGAAGAAGAGCCAGAGGAAGCAGAAGAGACAACCACAGAAAGGGAAGCTGAAGAGCCAGTTATAGAAGAGCCCAGCGTGGAGGAGAGTCGTCCCTCATGAAAAAAATAATTTTATTGTTAGTCTTACTAATTGTTGTCAGCGGGTGTGTTAAACAAGGAGAAGAAATTGAAGAAAAAACCCTTTCAGAAGACAAAATCCCTTCTTCACCGGTTGAAAAAACCAAAATTAAAGTAAGCCAGATGGGTGTGACGATGATTGTTGCTCATGCACAGGGCCAGGTTGTGAAGGATATAGTTACTATTACTGTAACTAAAGTGCCAGCAAATACCGGTTCTGTTGGCTTTGTTATTCAAGGTCCGGGAATTGAGGCAATGGAAAAAACAGGTCCAAATTTAGGCTACGATAGTGATGGAAGTGATGGCTGGAGTGTTGAATTTGATACCAATAGTTATCCTAATGAGAATTATACCCTCGGCGCTATTGCCTTTCCTGCTGATAGACAGTCAGGCACACCGCCTTTAGGAGTTGCCCAAGCCCTGATTGAGATTAGAAACGGGGAATTCTCTCCAGTGGAACCTCCTCTAGTTACTCCCCCCTATAAAATAATTGGTGGTTCCTGCCAAAATCCATTGCAATCAATTGAAGAAGCCAAACGCATGCATGCTAATGTTGTTGGAGTGAGTGTTATTGTTGGTTCTACTGATGAAAAAGATGGAAGTGCTGTCTGGGACTCACCTGAAAAAGCAGCTAAGGGTTGTGCAAAGCTGATTGCCCTCGCCCATGAGAACGGTATGGGAACAAGTTTTAGTGTGTGGCTGGCAAATGAAAAATATGGTGTGATTACCGACTTCAACCGGGAGAAATTCATTCAAAGCAGAAAAGAGATGCTTAAGGCGTATGCCTCTTTTGCCCAACAGAATAAGGTTTCTATGTTTACGGTTGCTAACGAGATTGACACCGTTGCTGCTATACCTGCGGTACAAACTATAGATAGAGGAAGTTTAACGAATGATCTCTCAAAAGAACTTATTGGCGGAGTGAGGGAAGTTTATGATGGCAAGATTGCTATAGGACTGGCCGGTATAGAAGCAGGTGAGGTAGGCATTCCTCATTATTATCCTTTTGAAGGCGCCAACATCCTTTGTTTTTCCGCCAATGCGCTGCCAGATGATAAAATTGAGGCAAACCTGCAATTGATAAGAAATTTGACTCTCATTATGAAAGAACTCGGCCAAAAGATAGGAATAGAGGAAATAATGTTATGTGAAATAAGCGTTATCCCACATGAGATAAAAGTAGACCCAACCAATAACGAAGCGTGGGTAAAGATGCAACGCGAAAACCTCGTGCTCTTTAATTCGTCATCTTATAAGAAGAATAGAAATGAATTTTTTCATAGACTTATTACCGAGGTAGGGCCTGAATTTTCGGGTATGAGTTTAGCACCACCAGGGACACTATTCACCTTACCAGAAGATGAGTCAGGAGAAAATAA
The DNA here is from genome assembly GCA_040751885.1 of Nanobdellota archaeon. Lineage (GTDB taxonomy): Archaea > Nanobdellota > Nanobdellia > Woesearchaeales > GW2011-AR9 > JBFMFP01. The sequence continues at coordinate 13,473 of JBFMFP010000026.1, read as the reverse complement.
CTTTTTTGAAAGTACTTTTATAGAGGATCTTGACAACTGGAAATAAAAGCGATATTTAAATCCAACTAAAGCTTGTTAACTAAAAAAGAGATTAGAATGAAAAAAAGATTTTTAGTATTAAGGATATTAATTTTCGTATTTCTCTTTTCTCTACCAAGCTATTCTGCTGAAGCCACGGAAACTCAGTTTTTTTATGACGATTTTGAATCTGGTGTTGATAATTGGGGCATGGAATCTGGATGGTCTGTAATTTTAGAAGATAATAATCATATTTTACAAGGTACTCAACATACTTTCGCAACTGCATATCTTGATGGTGTAACAAATAATCTAGAGCTAAGGCTTAAGCTACTAAAAGGAACAGTTCACATTAATATAAGAACCAATCAGCTTAGAGAAGGATTAAACCGTTATCTTATTGGTTTTAATAAAGAAGGGAGTTATGCCCAAAAACAAATTGGCAAGGATTTTCAATCCCTTGGAAATGGAAGAGGTATTTCTTTGAATGAGTGGCATAATATAAAAATAGAAATTGTCCAAGATGAAATTAAAGTATTTTCTAATAGTGATCTAATTCTTTCTCTTCACGATAAAGACCTGATTAAAGAAGGTGGCATAAGTTTTGAAACTCTTGAGGGCTCGCAAGCGTATATCGATGATGTAAAAGTTAAAGCATCTTTGCCAGAAGCAAGGGAACTTAAGTTAGAAGACTTATTTCCTAATAGCGAACATAAAGGTGATTTAACTCTGGAAGGGCGTGATTTTTTAATTCTCGAAGATGGAGAATTTGAGCAGTTTGGCAATGTTTATTTAAAAGACAGTTCTAAACTTATAATTCGCGATTCAACTTTCAGAATTAGCCGCTATCAAAGGCTCCTTAATCATTGGGGGGTTTATTTAGAAGATAAGGCTTCTCTTGAAATTGAAAATTCTAAATTGCTTCCATCATCTGGAGAGACATTATTTGTTATCAATGCAAGAGATAGATCAAGCGTAAATATGAAAGATTCGCCAACAAAGATTCATTTGTTTTCAATTTTTGATAATGCAAAAGCAGTAGTTGAGAATTCAGAGATTGTTGGAGTTATAGGCGGTCTTGTAAGCGCTTTTGATAAAGCTGATATAAAGATTATTAATTCAAAAATTGGTGCAGTAAATTTACATATCCCACCAAATGCTACATTAATTGCTGAAGGTCTTGGCACAGGATTTTATAAAAATTGGGAACTACAAAAAAATCTCACAGTTTCTGGTATTGATTATAATGTTATTTTAGAGAATACAGAACTTGTAGCTGATAGAATAGGTCCTGGCCCTTTTGAGAGGGGTTTTCCTGTATTCATAGACTCTAGCGCTAAAGTTAAGATAAAAAATTCAGAAGTAAGAAAAATTGTAATCACTGTTAATAACGAAAAAGCAGAATTCAGCAATTTCTATCTAGAAAAACCTTCTAATTTTAGATATAGAGACATAGAACTTGAAAATGTAACAGTAAAAGGTCAATGGGGCATCTTTCTACATGGAGCTTCTGATGTTGTTGTAAAAGATTCAGATGCTTTCTGGACATTTATTTATGATGGCTCAAAATTGAAGCTGGTAAATACTCATATGAATGAATTTGATCCAAGGGATTTTAATGGCGAGATGATCTTTGAAAACAGTCGTTGGGATACTGCTGCTGAGATTATTGAAAATAATGATTTTATTATGAAAGGAAGCCTTATAATAGGAAACATTGGGGGATTTTCCTGGGAAAACTCAGGGGTTACTAGAATTTATGATGTAATTGGAAAACCAAACATAGAACTTACTCTAAGGAAGGGTGAAGAAACTATTTGGCAGGGAAAAACTGATGAAGATGGTATGGCCTCTTTTAATATAAAATTTGAAGACTCAACTTTTAATGATATTTTTGAATTAGAAGATAGCTTGGGTAGAAAAATTGAAGTAACTTTTTTTTCTTCCACACCATTAAATCTTAAGACAAATATCGTTTCTAAATTTATTTCCAAAATGAAATATAAAGAACCATCCCCTCAAATGAAACTTACTACTTTGATTAGTATCCTGGTAGTTATAGGAATTATAATTTTCCTTATTAAAAAGAAATTCTAGGGGAAGGGAAAATGAAAAAGATAATCCAGATAATCCTGGTTTTAACGCTGTTAATCTTTGTTAGTTCTGTTTTTGCACAAGAGCTTTGTGAATATAACGGACTTAAAACAAAATTTGACTATCCTTACCAAACACCGGGAGCGAAAATAGAATACAAAGATGAGAAATTCATAAGCTTAGTTGATTCAAAAGCTGTAAAAAATTTGGAGCAGTTAAAAGGGCTGGTATGTTTAGAATATGCTGATTTTTATGGCCAGGGTATTTCTGGAGACCTAGAAAATCTAAAAGACTTAACGAATATGAAAGTCTTAAGCTTACATACCAATCCTGAACTTACTGGAGATACTTGCACTTTCAGCAAAGCTACTAAACTAAAAAGCTTGAAATTAGCTTTTGATGAAAAAGTCTATGGAGACATTTCTTGCTTAAAAGATTTAAACTTAGACACTTTTGCTATGACTTACACCAAAATTTCAGGAAATCTTTCTGACCTAAGTCACATGACAAATTTAAAAGCGTTGTATTTAGGTGGAACAGGTGTTACAGGGGACATTTCTGCCTTAAGCAAATTGACCAATTTAGAGGAATTAACAATATCTGACCCGGAGTTCAAGGATTCCAAAATCCAGGGAGACTTAGCGTCTCTTGATAATCTGAAAAAATTAAGACGGGTTGCTCTTTATAACATGGATGTAACTAATTGTGAACATTTTCATGAAACCCATCCTAATATTGAAGGCGGGTGCTCTAAAGAATCAAAAGTGGGCTTTTTTGATTTGATCATTAATTTCTTCCGGAGGCTGTTTGGCTGAAAAGAATAATTTTTATTATTTCTTTAATTTTTACTCTAATTTTATTAAACAATTTCTAGGTTTAGGGGTATATGCATAGCTTGGAGAACCACCCGCTAGGCCTAAAATTTTGTCGTTGCGGAACTACGATTCGTCAGATGTAGTTATTGCCCGAAAATCTTTGATGCATACATTCTTCACACGCAAAAAGGGAAGAATATCCCTTTTGCGCGCAAATGAGGTCGTTGCCTCATTTTGCGCATCAAAATATACATTCTTATTTTCGGCCGCAACGACTGGCCAGCGGGTGGTTCTCTTGGAAAATGCTGGCGGGCGGGTCAGCGTGGGCGAACGCTCTCTTCTTAACCAAGCAGTAAATTCTATGTTTATTCGAAAGCGGTCGCCATAACTTTCTTCTGACGAATAGCTCTGCCACGCTGACAATATAGATAACTGCGAAAGTTACCGCACTACTTTTTCGCAGTTAGCTATTCCGATAACTGCATATATTGATTTGCTACAAGTTATGCAGTTATCGATATATTTGCTCCGTTTATTTTCACTTAGTTATTTGAAAGGGATTTCTCTTTATAACACCGCAGGAATATGAGCAAAACAATTTTATACTAGCGGTCAGAGCTTAACTACTTGTTCAAAAACAGGGGTGCACTCCAAGAAGGGAAGCAACCGGAAAATCCTGAAGTGAAAAAAACCAAAGATTCAACAAGAAAGAAAAATAGAAGCAAAAAAGCTCTTTTTTGGCTATTGATAATCTTTCTTATTGTGGTTGGCGTCGGACCTTGGCTTTATTATTTTCTGGCTGGAGAAAGCCACCCCTTGTATCCTATTAAATTAAGCATGTGGACACCTCTGGAAAAAGTTCCGGAAGGTTTCGTTCCGCCGGAAGAAATTTACATTGAAAATGTTCCTTATTCCTATATCCCTCAGGAAAAGTTTTACCAGATTAACTATTGTGGAGTACCCGCTTCTGCGGTAATCGCCGGTTTTTACAGGGATAATTTTTCCCTGGAAGAAATCGCCAAAGAAATCCCTGCTGCTCAGGGAGGACCGGCCGTAATCTCCGGAGGAGGTACAGGCAACATCGTTAAATTTTTCCAAAAACACGGCTATAAAGCTAAAAGTTATGGCGGCTCGGAGCGCGATTTAAAGTACCAGCTCTCTCTGGGACGACCGGTAATGGTAATGCAATTCAGGAATCCATCTTTCATCATTAAAGAGACGAATTCTTTATCCCAAGCCGGCCACTCTTTGCATATCCGGGTTGTTATCGGCTATAAAAAAATAAATGGTCAGGAATACTTTATTGTCCACGAAGGAGGCATACCTGATATTTCTACTGGCCCGGCTTCTCCGGAACCAAGTCTTATGGTTAAGACTGCGGAGCCGGAACTTACAAAAAAACTGAATTTGCTCATCCAGGAACAAGAGAAATTAAAATCAACTCTCCAAAATTATATTAAAACTGAAGATCCTGCTTCAATTAACGTTATGGCTGGAAAGGATTATTTTATAAAAAGAGAAGACTTTTTAGCCATGTGGCAAAATTTTATCGTACACCCATTTGGTCTTTCTTTCATGGACTCGCCAACACCGTTAAAAACAAACTGGACAATTTTAGTTTATAAAGAAAAATGAAGAAAATAATTTTAGTGGCTGTATTATTATAGATAATTCCCGTGATAGGTATACAGTCCATTAATTGTTTGCCGTCGGATAGGGCGTACGAAAATATGCTCTAATAAACGGCTCTAATAAACAGAATTATCTATACATGCATTTATCTATACATGCATGACACCGGGAAAAATATTATCAGCGCAGGCAGAGATTACAAAGATACGGGCTGGTAAGCGCAAATAATTTATGCAAATAATTTCTAAGTTTAGGGAAAAATATAAATATTACTTTAACTTTCCAAACAAATAAAAAAAGATAACTTTAAAAAAAAGAGAAAAAAAAGAGGTTGGAGAAAAAAAAATTTTGAGAATGAGTTTTGATTTTATAATCTTAGGTGCAACGGGAATGCAGGGAAGGATTGTCTCCAGGGATTTACTGGAAGAAGGATATTCTGTTTTTTTGTGCGGATGGGAGAACACCGGCGATAAAGAATTAGTTTTGCATCTGTTAAACAGGCATAAAAAAAAGACAACTTTTCGGTATGTTGAAGCCAGAAAAATTCAGACCATTATCGATGCTATTAAACAATCAAAATCTGACGTAGTCATTAACTGCATGGAAGGCAACTGGAATTATGAGGTTTTTTATGCCTGCACCCAGCTGGGAGTAAACTGCATTGATCTTGGCTCGGAAATTCCCGTGACTAAAAAACAATTCTCGCTTGACAAAGCAATGAAAAAGAAAAATCTTATCGGCATTACCGGCATAGGCTCCGTTCCCGGAATTGGTAACATCATGCTCAGACACGCTTCAGAAAAATTTGACATTATCAACGAAATTAGTGTAGGCTTTGCCTGGGATTCAAACATAAAGAAATTCGTAGTTCCGTTTTCCATAGAAAGCGTACTGGAAGAATTCACGGACAAAGCTCCGATAGTTAAAAACAGGCGCTACAAATATCTCACTCCATTAAAGAACATTACTACAAAATACCACCGCTTTATCGGCAGGGAGCAGGAAATTTTCGTCAGGCACCCGGAGCCGTATACTTTTTTGCATTATTTTAAAAACAAGGGTGTAAAAAACGTTAAATTCTACGCCGGATTTCCCAAACACTCTTTTAACATGATTGTTAACCTGATTGAACTGGGGTTTGCTGAAAAAAAAGAAATAAATTATTTTGGCCTGAAAATAAAGCCCATAGATTTTCTTACACAGATGCTTAAAGACTTAGAAATGCCTAAAGGATACAAAGAGAAAGAAAACCTGTGGCTGAAAGTATCCGGCAGGAAGAACGGAAAAAAAGAAGTTATCCTGATGGAATGCCTTGTGCCGCCTCTAAAAGGATGGGAAAGCAGTGGTTGTAACATTGACACGGGCTTCCCGGCAAGTATCCTTGCACAAATGGTTAAGAAGGGCATTATCACTGAAAGAGGATGCTTCTCCCCGGAAATTGGTGTTCCGCCAGCATTGTTTTTCAGCGAGCTGAAGAAAAAAAGAATGAAAATTCTGGAAAACGGAAGGGTGATAAATCAATAAAAGAAATTATTAATAAATATTAATAAAATATCAATAAAAAAAATTAATAAAAAAACGATAGGTTTCATAGTTTTGGTCTCACAGTTTTTCCAAGCGGGCAATCTCTTCTTCCGGCCTGGCTTTATTTACTGTCTGCACGCTAAATTCCAGCCGGTCAAACATCAAATTCTTTTTAACCCTGCCCGTGAGCTTAAACTGCTCGCCCAACAAATCCGTTTTTATGTCTTCAAAGCTACTTAAATTGTCTTTGTAAAAGAGAATTTCCTCTTCTTTCATGTCCAAAAGGCTCTCGGTCTGCTCCCTCCAGAAAACACCTCTAATCACTCCCGAGCCGTCGTCCAGCATTATATTCAGAACATAAGAAATCCTGGGGAGAACTGCCCCATGGTCGCTGCACATAAATCCCCCTTCTGATTCAATAACTCTTTTATTGCATTCCGGGCAGACGTTAAAAAAACGCAGGTCAAAAATCTGTACAACGGTCCCCAATATTTCCGCGGCCGCATTGTCTTCCTGTAATTGTCCTATTTTCTTTCTTTCGTAAGAAGTGCTCTGCTTTACCAAGCCGATACTCTCACCTAAAGGATTGATTTTAACTTCCCCCCGGCTTCCCAAATGTATTTCACGGTCATTGTTATTCTCACGCACGTAAGCATCCTTGATTTGTAAAATATCTCCCTCTTTAACGTTAGCCAGCAGCTCAACCTGCTCATTCCAGAAAACTACCCTTATTGTGCCGGTTTCATCGCCAAGAATAATTGAACAGACCTTCCCTGTACGCTCCTCTTTGGTAAACTCACGCACTTCAAACTTGCGCACAACTTTGCCTACGGTGCCTACTTCACGCATGCCGGCATAAATCTCTTTTATCTTTAATTTTCCTTCTCCTTTTGGAAACAGCTGGATGCCCAATTCGTTGGCAATAATATGTGCAGCTCCTTCCTCGCTGATTAAACCGGAAAGCTCATTGATTTTCTCTTTAATCTTCTTCTCCAGCTCAGGAAGGGCGATTTTTCCGCTGGCGATAATTTTTTCTTTAAGTTCAGGAAGAGGTATCTTATACATAGTTATTTTCCAAAAAGAATAATTTATAATTATTTGTATAGTTGAAGATATAAGTAAGAGCATGTCTAAAAAAGCGGGTAGCACCAATTCACGAGCGGGGCAATAGTAATACTTCAGTAAAGTGAAGCAACACTATTAAGGTCAATAAGGTGAAATTGGTGGTGCTATATACGGGAAATTCAGAGCAAAATCCTAACGATAGAACAATCAATTTCCGAACAATTAACCTTCAGGGATTTTGCCAAATCCTCTGAAAGAGGTACACGAACATAGCGAGGGTATCACGACCTAATGGTGTTGCGGAACTTCAGAATAGTGAGGTATTACGGGCAATAGAAAAATTTATATATTAACTTATAGTTAATAGTTGTTAACAAAATGGTAACAGGAGATTTAACGGCTAAAAGAGTACTGCTTCATTTGCTTAAGGATTTTACTAGTACGCATACCATTACTACTTTAGCAAAAGAGTTAGGCTTAAGTCGTGTTGGAATCTGGAAAGTTCTTAAAAGGTTAAAAGATAATAAGTTTATTCTAGTGAAAACTGTTGGAACTGGTAGAACAAGCACTTCTATAATCACACTTAATTGGGAAAATCCTCTTGTTGAGAAGACATTGTCGCTTTATTTAATCGAAGAGGCTCTCAAGCAAAGGCGCTGGCAGATGAATTTTGAAGGTTTGGGTGATGTAACGGATTCTGTAATTCTTTACGGAAGTATTTTACAATCTCCACAACAGGCCAATGATATTGACATTATAGGCATATCTTCTAAGAAAAATTTTGTTAAAATACAAAATACGATTGATAAAGTCCAGAAAACACAATCGAAAAAGGTCCATTCGCTTAATTTTACGGGAAGTGAGTTTAAAGTAGAGCTTAAAAAATCAAACAAAGCTTTTATAGATGCGGTTAAAAGAGGGGTTATCCTCTTTGGACAAGAGAACTTTGTTAAATTGATAAGGGGATTAGCAAAATGACAACAAAACCGAAAATCTTCGAGTGCTTTTCCCTCGCTAAGAAAGATGAAGAAAAAGGAAAGAAGCACATTGCAACTAACATAACTATTTAACGAAAGAACAAATACTTATTAGGAAATATGCTGCTCATTCGCTTCTTCGGAAGCAAAATCCAAAGCTAATTTATATCTTATGGGGGTTTCTTTAACTACATTATTTTCTTTTGTAGAAATCGCAAACTTATTCGGACTTTCTACACAAAAAACGACTTTTCGCCCACCTCCTGCATTTTGAGAAAGAACTTCATTTTCACAGGAACCATACTTCCAGTGAACTGGTCTGTTTTTATCTAGGCACTGGTTCAAGTCAGCATCATTTTTGCAGCTGCTTACGAGCTCAGCAGCTTCTTTCTCGAGCTGCTCATATTCATCAAAAGAATACTTTATATTTACGGCAAAGCTTGTGTCGTATTCGTAAATGCCCGTTGTGCTGGTTACGTTTTCTTTCTTCCCTTGGGCAAAAATAGTCGCTCCGCTATATCCTATTTCTGTAAACTGCTGGTCAGGCAATTTTAATTTCAGCTTTTTTTCCATGCTTGATACAATATTATATTCAATGTCAGGAAAACAAAACCTGCTCCCGTCGTTCCATAAATTTATTGCTTTAACATTTATTGTTTCAACTTGTCCGCAGGGGAAATTGCCGTCAGGAGAATTCAGAAAACCGCCGTTACTTGCCAACTCCAGAGCTGTCTCCCTCCCGGCAGCCATAGCTGCGATATCATTCTGCAGCAGCTTCTTTTCCGCGGCAAGATAATTGTCTTTCAGGAAGGAAATCTGCCAGGAGCCTTTTACCCTTGCTTCCTCTCCCGCTTCAGGCTTGCTTGTTGAACTCAGGAGCAAGAAAGTAAAAATAGCTGCCAAAACCAAAAAAACTGCTACCCAGTAAAGCCCCCCTCTTTTGTTAAACTTCATTCTTGTTTTGTTTAATCTAGTTTAGTTTGTTGCCAATTATGGCCATCTGGGTAGCGATGTTTGACACTGAGTTTAGTTTAACCTAGTTTTGAGTTTAGTTTAACCTAGTTTAGTCTGTTACCCGATGTTTATTATCCAATTTGCTTCCTTTCCACCTATCTTAACCCACGCCTCCGGACTTAATTTCCTTGGCCATCACGCTGGGCTTGATTTCAAAACCACACTTGTTTAAAGAATCATCCCATTTGCAGTAATAATTCGGCTGATTCTTACTAATTCCCAGCAAATCGCTATTACAATCTTCTTTATCAAAATAATCACTACAATCAGTTATTGTTCTTCCTCCCAAGACCTTACTATTGGCTATTTTCTCATCAACTTCTTCCGCCTTCACTTCCTCCCCTTCATACAACTGCACGTAAATATTGCGGATAGCTGAATCTACTCTTTTAAATTGTCCTACTTTATCTAATGATGCTTTCTCTGCTGTTCCCAAGCCGCCAAATAAAATAAGACTAATCACAAAATAAGCTATAATCCCTGAAAAAAAGAGCAGCACTAAATCAATCATATTTATTCCTACAGCCTGCCCTTTTCGGCCCATCGGTCTCCGGCCAAACAACCTGCAGATCTTCTTTTTTTCTGTTGAGTTCATCTTTTCTGTTAAGTTCATCTTTTTAGCTTATATTTTCTGCACGTAAATAACCATTTGGTCTTTTTTCAATTTGCCCTCTTCTTTAACCAAAACTTCTTTAAGCAGGGAAAAATCATCATGATACCGGTATTTGTCGGAAACAACTCCCTTTCTGCTGGCAGTTAGATTTAATCTAAAATTAAACGAGTATAACCCCTGTAAATCCCCGGTTTTATAACAATTATTCATATTATCTTCATTAAATTTTTTCAAGTCAATTATGTCCGAATAAACCCTCCCTGTATTCTCATCTACATAAGCAAAACAATGAGGATTATTTGTAAAACGTAATGAAACTAGTTCTGCTTGCAGTTGAGCAGGTACAGCAGTAGCCTTGTTAGAATAAGTAACAAAAACAAAACCCAGCCATAAAAACAAGCCCACAAAGACAATCATTGCTACAAGCATAAATACGCTTTCCATAAGCACCTGAGCTTTGCGATTCTCTTTTAACCAGCTAGGTCTAGTTTGTTTTTTTTCCATTTTTATTTACTCAGCTTATTACACCACCAGTCACTTTTTCATAAGCAGCCGCTACTTTTAAAGAAGCTTCCTCTTTGGTAATAATTCCATCTTCATTCCAGTCCAAAGGATTTAGGTCATAAGATTTTGTCCCTTTTCTGAACAAAACATAATCTTCCGGCTTGCCTACTGCTGCCGGGTATAACACAACCATATAAGTATCTGACAATGTTTCGGCATTGCGACCATTGTTAAGCTCAAAATATTTCTTTACATAATTCATCTGCTGCACCTGGGTCATTTTAGCTAATTCTTCTGTGCTTGTGCCCAATGCTACTGCAGTCTTAGGCATGAATTGTATCAACCCGGTTGCTCCGCTGCCGGCAATACTCTTCTGCGCTGGGCTGAACGTTCCGCCGGTTTCAAAATACATTACTGCCAGAAGATAATTGGAATTAATACCAAGCTCTGCAGACACGCTGTTTACCTTATCCATAAACCCCGGCTCAAATTTGTCTTTGATACTTTGTGGAGCTTCTGCTTTCCAGGCAGCCTTCCCGGCAGGAACAGAAGGCTGGGAAAAAGACAAACTTTCTGAGCATTCCTTAAGCAGAATCTGTTTGTTTTTTTTCTCCAGGCACAAGCGTGATTTTCCCTCCACTACACCCTGAGCAATATACTCTTTAGGAAGAAAAAAACTTCTGCTCATCCATAAATTAACGGCTTCGCCTTTCTTAAATACGGAAACACTTCCCTGGCTCAAAATAAAAGAATATTCAGATACGTTGTAAGGATATCTAACCACTGCATCTCCGGGAACTCCAACCAATGTATCAACCATCATCCTCAGGTCTTCAGCAGTGTTTGTCTTGGTGATAGTATCTTTCTTTGCGTAAGCAAAAGCCTTGCTGAAAGCAATTGAGCCAACTAAGAGAACTGCCAATAGCTTAATAATAAAAATTATGTTTATCTCCAGCCCTTTTTTGTTCATAGTCTAATTATTAATTGTTCATAGCCTAATTATTAAAATATCCTTAATCGGGGATTAATTAGGGACGATTTTCCGGATTGGCAGGAATTTCACACTGTGAGCCTGCACACACATAGACCACGTTTCCTTTCTTAATCATGCTTAATTCTAACCTTCTTGAGCTGTTGCCAAAAGAATTCCATCTCTTCCAATCAATTCCATAAACATAATATTCTTTTGGTAGCTCTGTACAATAAATGCCTTTAGGAGTGGGAGTGTATTGGACTATTTTCCTCTGCCCATCACAATAGCTGCCCATGTCCTTAGTTTCTTCTGATTTATAACCTTCCACCAAACAAAGGCAATCATTGCTCTTGCAGGAAAGGCCCGGACCAATCCAGCGAGCTTCAATATCGCTCCCGTAACAATCGCTAAACCCCTCCAAATAACTGCTCCACAGGTTCATTACAAAATTATCCCTGCCTAAACGAATTACTGCTGTTTTTGTTTCCCCTTCAAACCCTTTCTTAGCCAAGTCATCAACCTGAGCAACAAACTTATCAAAATCTATCTTAGCCGGATCTGTTTCAATTCCGGAGCAGGCTTTAACATAAATTGCTATTGCAATCACAAGGATAATAATGCCGATGAGCAAGCCTACTGTTTCTGAAACCATGAGAAAAGCTCTTCTGCGGATTTTGCGGAAAACCATTTTTATTTATTTTTCAATCCTCTTTCGCTCTTTTCTTTAGGACCTTTGCCCTTTAGGACCTTTTGCTCCATGCTTTATTCCTACATAGATAATCCGTTCCACCTGTCCGCAACATTTGGTTATCACCAGCAGTATCGCATACTAACCAAAAATCATCCCAAAAATCATCGCTGCATATTAAAGAGCCTTCGTTAGGCAGTGCTTTCCAGGAATAAGCCAGGGCATTATCAGCATCATTTCCATCACTATTAACAAATGCAGTTTTAAGAGGTTCTATCTTCCTGAACACATTGACATCGATTATAACACCATCAGCAGCACCGGCAAAACCACAATCATAAGTGTAATAATCTTCTTCATCTACAACAACCAAACACCCCTTATTCTCGAAAGGAGCTGAAAAACCTGTTCCTTTGTCGCTTGGGAATTCACCGCTTCCACAAGGAACTTTTCCCCAAAAAATCCTAACACTTTTGCAAGCAAACCCGTCATTGCTTCCAACTTCCCCAATATAACCCCCACAAACTTGGTAAATTATTTTATCTTCAGGATCTGCACTGCCTTCGTCATTAATCACTAATTCTATCGCTTTCTTTTTAGTAAACTCAAATAATCCTATTTTTTGGTTTTCCAAGATCAAATAAACCCAAGCATCATTATTAGTTTCACTGGTTTCAGCTAAAGATCCTGAGCCGTCTTTATTCTTATCTATAACTAATCTAAGATAACAGGATTTCGTACCTTGTCCATCACAAGAATCACCATTAACCCCTACAAAATTTTCTACTTCTCCAAAAGTCTCTGGAATTTCACCTTTGCCCGTCCGGGCGATTTCATAAGAAGAGTACGTTGCAACTGATTCTTCAATCTCCTGACAATTCTTTCCACTCCTATCTGGACATACTTCTACAACCACCCTGATTTTTTCAATAAAATCTTCTTCCTTTTTATTAGCTAACCGATACATAAAAGTAAAGCCTGCTACTTCCTTACCATTCAAATCCACCCTCAATTGAGCCATTTCTTTAGAAGAAGTTTTTACCGCTTCATCATTATCTAAACTGGTCACTTCAAAACTTTCAATATAAAAATCCCAATCGCCTTTCCTTCCTTCTTTGCCTTTCTCTTCAGGCACGATTTGAATACCTTCATGCATAGCCTCGCATTTTGTCTTGCAGTCATCCTTATCTTCAGCATCGCATTCGGAAACAAAAGTTCCCGGATTTTTTACGGAAACATACTGTGAACAGGTTGTAATATCTTCTTTAGAAAATTCGGCAGTCTTTTTCCCTTCTGGACAGCCGCTGTATTCCTGGGAAACTGTTCCAAAAGTGCACGGGCAGGCATCATTCTGCCCTTCTATCCTGTCCCGGTCACAATCCTGCGTTGTTTCTTCAAAACTAATGCCCAAAGAACCCAACCCTTTTTTTACATAGCCCACGCCCCCAAACAAAACAAATAAAACAACAATTGCCAAAATAAGACTTATTATCACTGTTGTTGTTAATTCCAATCCTTTTTTTTTATTTTTTTTATACATAATAATCATTCCTCTT